>DNLQ01000164.1:0-11301 GCA_003488415.1 Ruminococcus sp.
ACGCCCATAGGTCCGTTCCATACAACAGTCTTTGCGCTCTTTGCTGCCTCAGCAAAGATAGCTGCTGTCTTAGGACCAATGTCAAGTCCCATCTTGTCAGCAGGGATCTTATCAGCATCAACGTACTCTACCTCGATCTCAGCGTCGATAGGATCAGGGAAGGATGCTGCGATAGCTGTATCAACAGGGAGAAGGATCTTCTTGCCCAGCTTCTCAGCCTTCTCAAGCATCTCCTTGCAGTAATCGAGCTTCTCATCATCAACAAGTGACTTGCCGATAGAGCCGCCCTGTGCCTTGATGAAAGTATATGCCATACCGCCGCCGATGATGAGTGTATCACACTTCTCAAGGAGATTGGATATAACGTTGAGCTTGTCAGCGACCTTTGCTCCGCCCAGGATCGCTACGAAAGGTCTCTCGGGTACTTCTACTGCATTTCCGAGATACTGGATCTCCTTCTGCATCAGATAGCCTACTGCTGTCTCCTTAACAAAGTTTGTAACACCGGCTGTTGAAGCGTGAGCTCTGTGTGCAGAACCGAAAGCGTCCATAACGAATACCTGTCCGTCAACCAGCTCAGCCAGCTCCTTTGAGAACTCCTCGCCGTTCTTTGTCTCCTCGTTTCCACGGAATCTTGTGTTCTCAAGTACAACGATCTCGCCGTCATTCATCTCTGCTACAGCCTTCTTTGCGTTCTCGCCGACTACAGTATCGTCAGCTGCAAATGTTACCTTTGCAGTTACCAGCTCTGCCAGTCTTGCAGCAGCAGGTGCAAGTGAGAACTTTGCCTCAGGTCCGTTCTTGGGCTTGCCCAGATGTGAACAGATAACGACCTTTGCGCCGCCCTCTACCAGCTTGTTGATAGTAGGAAGTGCAGCCTGGATACGGTTATCGTTTGTGATAACTCCATCCTTCATAGGAACGTTGAAATCAACTCTTACGAGTACCTTTTTACCCTTGACATTAATGTCCTCTACAGTTACCTTGTTTAATCCTGCCATTGTTATGACATCCTTTCGTTTAAAAATCTTTACTTGCTGAGGTCTGAGCCTGATTCAGAGCATCCCACAGCATTCACATTATATTTTACACTATTCCGAGCTGTTTTGCAAGTGCTTTTCAAATATTTTTATAAAAATTCACAATTTCAATGTCTGCATCATATGCGAAATGAAGGGCGTTATCAATTCGTAAAGTGACATTCGTCATTCTCTTTGTGACATTGCTCACCGATTTACTGAATTATGTTGAATTTTACTGATAAATATGCTATAATTATTTAAAAGATCTATGGAGGTGTATGATATGGAGCTGCTTCTGATACAGGTATGGGACTCAGAGGAAAAACTGTTCCGCAGCCGCAGTTCAAGCCTTTTCACGTATACTTCCCTTACCCTTGCCGCTCTTTACGCTGCCGTCCCTGAGGGAATATTCAGCAGGATTGATGTCATTGATGAACACTCTCAGTCTGTCAGCTACGACTCCAGACACTACGATGTTGTAATGATCTCATTTGAGACGTCCTCCGCCGTAACTGCATACAAGCATTGCCTTGAGTTCAGGAGGAGAGGTTCTTATGTTGTGTGCGGAGGCTATCATGCTTCCGCTCTGCCGGATGAAGCCGCAAGATACTGCGATACTGTCATATCAGGTCCGGGAGAACTGTCTATACCCGAATTTGTCAGGGATTTCGCTGCCGGCAGACCTAAACCATTCTATCGCAACACTGACCTGTGTGCAGCTGATTTTCCCGTCCCTGCCCGTGACAAGGTGCATAACAAAAACACCCTGAAGATCCCTGCCGTGATCGCTGACAGAGGATGCGGCAACTGCTGCCGCTATTGCTCCATGCCGGTCATGTGGCGCAGCGATCCACGACCGGTCAGCGATGTTATCAGTGAAATAAAATCTCTGCATACTAAAATGCTTATATTCTTTGATCCGAACTTCTTCGGTAAAAGAGATTATGCTCTGAAACTTATGAAGGCTCTGAAACCTCTGAAGATCCTTTGGGTGGGAAATGCGACCGCCGACTTCGGTTACGATCATGAACTTATGCAAGCCGCCTATGACAGCGGATGCAGAGGCGTGCTCATAGGCTTTGAATCACTCAATCCGGATTCTCTCCGCAGTGTGAACAAACGCTTTCCACAGGCGGAAAAGTACCGTTTGCTCATACGCAATATCCACAGTCACGGTATCGCTGTCAATGGCTGCTTCGTTCTCGGATTCGACAAAGACACAGCAATGCAGCTGAAAGCCCTGCCGGAATACGTGAGCAGGCTCGGTCTGGATCTGTGCAGATTTTCCATACTTACTCCATATCCAGGTACTGCACTTTACAGACAGATGGAAAAGGACAACAGGCTCCTTACCAAAAACTGGCGGCTATATAACCAGCATCACACCGTTTTTCGTCCGGTCAACCTCTCTCCGGCAGCACTTGACAGGCTGTACAGGAGAGCGTGGCGTGAGGCGTTTTCATGGAAGAATATCATCAGAAGAATGAAAAATTCTCCGTGCAGAGGTATAGCATGGATCATACTTCTTGGAGCGAATATCGGATTCAGGGGTATGAAGATCGGAAGAAGCAAAATATGAAGATCACTTTTATACGGCTGAATATGTTTGAACATATCAGCTCGGACGCAATGAAGCCCATATTGTTCGGCATTATCAGAGAACTGACTCCGCCTGAGCATCAGATAGAATTCTTGGACGAGAGAGTCGAAAAGCTGCCGGAAATGATCGATTCCGATATTATCGCCTTCTCCGTTGAGACCTTTACTGCCAAACGTGCTTACATACTCTCAAAGAAATACCGCACAGACAGAAACATCATCGTTATGGGCGGTTTCCATGCTGCCGTCATGGCTGACGAAATGCTTGGCTATGCTGACTCCGTTATAATCGGCGATGCAGAAGGTGTATGGCAGATGTTTCTCGATGACTGCTCAAAAGGTACTCCCAAAAAGAAATATTCCGCAGCGGAGACTGCACCAATCACATATATACCTCCGCATCCCGAAGTATACAGGCACGGCTATTTTCATATCGGTGTGCATCAGATATCCCGAGGATGTAAATTCAACTGTGATTTCTGCTCCATAAAGACAATGTATAAATGCGTAAGAAAGAAGCCCATAGAAGATACAGTCAGGGAGCTGAAGGATTCCGGCGAGAAAATAGTTTTCTTTGCAGATGATAACATCTTCTATGACAGAGAAAGTGCCATGGAGCTTTTTAAGGCTATCACACCGCTTAAAAAAATGTGGGCGTGTCAGATAAGCATGGATGCTGCCCGTGACGATGAGATACTCTGTGCCATGAAAAAGTCAGGCTGCTTCCTTGTTCTTATGGGCTTTGAGAGCCTTAATTCCGAAAGTCTCAGAGAAATGCACAAGTCTGCCAATTCTGCCGCAGATTATGAAAAACTGATAAAGCGTATATACAGCCACGGGATAATGATTTACGGTACATTCGTACTCGGTTATGACAGCGACACTGCCGGTGTATTCCAGAAGACACTTGATTTCGCTGTGCGGAACTCAATTGCCATCACCAACTTCAACCCTCTTATCCCCATGCCCGGTACACCTGTATACGAACGCATGAAGTCTGAAGGAAGGCTCAGATATGAAAAGTGGTGGTTATCCGATGTGTACCGCTACGGAGAGACTGCCTTCATGCCTGGAAACATGACACCGGAGGAACTCAGCGAAGGCTGCCTCAGGATAAGGACTGAGTTCTACTCCCTTAAATGTATCCTAAAACGCCTTTTAAGCTGCAGGAACAATATGAATCCCCGGAATCTTCTGATTTTCCTGCTCGCAAACCTTATCTCCCGGAAGGAAATACACAAAAAACAAGGACAATTGCTCGGAGGTATCCTCAATGAAGCTGACTCTGATAAAACCTAATATCGGGCGCAGAGAACACAGTCTCTACGTGGATGAAGGACGGATGGAACCTCTCCCCCTCGGCATACTTGCTGCACTCACACCTCCTGATGTGGAGGTGGTGATGTATGACGACAGAATGGAGACCATACCTTACGATGAACCAACTGACCTCGTGGGGATCACTGTTGAGACCTTTACAGCAAGGCGTGCCTATGAGATCAGCAATGAATTCCGCAGCCGAGGCGTAAAAGTTGTCATGGGCGGTATGCACGCTATGCTCATACCTGAGGAGGTCGGTGAACACTGTGACATTCTGATAGTCGGAGATGCAGAAGGTGTCTGGGAAACTATGATAAATGACTTTCGCTGCGGTAACGGAAAAAAACGCTATGATGCAGTCCAGCCGCTGTATCCGCAGGGAAACATCATTGCAAGACGTGATATTTTTGAAGGCAAAGGATACCTCCCCATCACCCTTTTGCAGTTCTCCAGAGGCTGCAGTCACAGATGCAGCTTCTGCGCCTCGTCTGTATACTTCAGGGCTCACCACTATTGCAGACCTGTTGATGATGTTATCCGGGAGATCAGATCCCAGAAAAGAAAACTGCTTTTCTTCGTTGACGATAATATCGTATGCAACCGCCGGAAGGCAAAGGAGCTTTTCAGAGCCCTTATACCTCTTAAAATACGCTGGGTAAGTCAGGGAAGCATGGATATGCTCCAGGATACGGAGCTTATGGAGCTTATGGTGAAAAGCGGATGCCTCGGTCTGGTTATCGGCTTTGAGTCCATTTCTCCGGAGTGTATATCCGATATGAACAAGCTAACTAATACCCGTGCGTCGGGTGAGATGTACCGTTCAGAGATAGAACAGCTCAGAAAATGGGGACTCCAGACCTGGGCTGCATTCACTGTGGGCCACGATGGAGATACCATAGAGTCCATAAGAGCTACCTGCGATTTTGCCATAAAAAACAAGTTTACCTTCGCTGCCTTCAATATCCTCATGCCATATCCGAATACTCCGCTGTACGAAAAGCTCAGAAATGAAAACAGACTTCTGTATGACGGGAAATGGTGGCTGCATGAGGACTATAGGTTCAATTACGCAAGCATAGTACCTAAGAATATGACTCCGGATGAGCTGACTGAGATAGCATTTGACTGCCGAAGAAGATTCAACAGCATCGGCTCAATTATAAAACGTGCCTTGGAGCCAAGAACTAATATGCGGACTCCGTATCGCTTTATGACATACCTGTTATACAATCCTCTGTTCCGCAAAGAGGTATTCAAAAAGCAGGGACTCCACTTCGGTCTAAATAATCATGACAAGGAGGATCAGAATGAATGGACAGATGATCAGGATAGATGAGCTGACGGAACAGGACATTTCTGCTATGTACACGCTGATGGACGAGTTCTATGAGAATATGGATCCGGATGTTTTCAGGCGTGATCTGTTTGACAAGGAACTCTGTCTCCTCCTTCAAAGCGATAACAGAATAGTCGGATTCACAACGCAGAAGCTGATGACGGTAACTGTTGACGGAAGAGACATAAAAGGAGTTTTTTCCGGCGATACCATCATACACCGTGATTTCTGGGGTGATACCGAGCTGTTTAAGGTATTTGCAAAGCACTGGTTCAAGTACGCTGAGGAAAATGGTGAGCTATGGTGGTTTCTGATCTGCAAAGGCTATAAGACCTACAGACTGCTTCCGCTTTTCTGGAAGGAGTTCTATCCGTGCCGCAGCTGTGAGACTCCTGACTTTGAGAGAAAGATCATCAACGCTTACGCCGGTGCTCTCTACCCGGATGAGTATAACCCGAAAACCGGTGTCGTGGAGTACCGCAATGTAAAAGACAAACTAAGAAAGGGCGTTGCAGATGTTGATGACAGAAGACTGAAAAACCGTGATATAGCCTTTTTCTGTCAGGCTAACCCAGGTTGGATAAACGGAAATGACATTGCCTGTCTTGCTAAATTTGACCGGTCACTCCTCCGCAGCCGTATGCCCGAGCTGCTCTTCAATGAATAGCCGTATCCTGTGCCGGGGACTAAACGGTCTGTGCAGAACTCTTTACAGCGGAGAACTAAAAAGATTTACCTCCCCCTGCGATGTCGGCAGTATACAGAACGATCATCTCATAACTATCCTTGACAGGAACGCATACACGGAATACGGAAGAAAGTACGGATTCAGCAGGATACGCTCCTACAGGGAATTTGCGGAGAATGTGCCTCTTACAGCCTATGAGGATTACGAGGAACATATACAGCGGATCGCTGACGGTGAGAATAATGTCCTTACGGCTGAGGCGGTGAAGCTCCTTGAACCTACAAGCGGATCGTCAGGAGGCAGGAAGCTGATACCGTATACTGCCTCCCTTCAGCGTGAGTTCCAGCGTGGAATAAGACCGTGGATAGGAGACATTTACTCCCACGTTCCAGGTGTCATGTCAGGCTCAAGCTACTGGTCGGTCACTCCTGTCACAAGCGGCAAACAGTTCACCCCCTCCGGCATCCCTATCGGATTTGAGGAGGACTCAGCTTACTTCGGACGCTTAGAAAAACATATCATGGACAGGATATTCGCTGTTGACAGCAGCGTGAAGTTCTCCGGAAGCATGGAGAGTTTCTGGTACAATACGGCTGTTCAGCTCCTTAACTGCCCGTGTCTTTCACTTGTCTCAGTGTGGAATCCTACCTATCTGTCCATTCTCTGCCGCTACATCAGCGACAACGCTTTGTCACTTGCAAAAGAGATACCGGCTGGGAAAAGATACACTTTTCTAAGGTATGCACGCTCCGGGCGATTCAATCTTGTCTTCCCGGAGCTGAGAATAATAAGCTGCTGGGCTGACGGCTGTGCGGCTGACAGCGTGGGAGAGGTACAGTCACTTTTTCCGGGAGTATACATACAGCCGAAAGGCATTATCGCAACCGAGTGCTTTACTTCCTTCCCCCTTGTAGGCGAGTCCGGCAGCAGACTGAGTATTTTCTCTCACTTCTTTGAGTTCAGGAGCATCAAAGACGGTTCTGTCGTTACTGCCTGCGGACTTGTCCCGGGTGAGTATGAGATCATCGTGACTACCGGCGGAGGACTCTACAGGTACTGTATTGGCGATATTATCCAGGTCATTGAGGTCTTCCCGGATGCTCCCCCGCTTGTGCGCTTTCTTCGCAGAGCCGGTGCTGCCTGTGATCTTTTCGGCGAAAAGCTGACTGAAGATTTCGTAAGAAACGTTCTTTCAAAGCTCTGTATTGTGGATAAATTCTGCCTACTCGCTCCTGAAGGTAACCGCTACTGCCTATACACCGAAGACGTGAACATCTCCGGTGAACAGCTTGATGCGGCTCTCTGTGAGAGCTTTCATTACAGCTACTGCCGTCAGCTCGGTCAGCTCGGCTGTGCTGTAGTTGTCCATGCTTCTCCCGATGCTAAGATACAGTATCTGAAACGACTTACAGATGACGGGATGCGGCTTGGCGATATAAAACCGTCATGTCTGAGCAGAAAGTCAGGCTGGGGAAAATACCTTACGTTGGAAAGGAATACATGATATGCTTAGAATAGCCTTGCTTGCTCCTGCCGGTGCAATGCACAGATTTTCCGGCAGCTTCGGGAAGTCCCTTCATTATGCCCCACTTACTCTCACTACCCTCGCTGCCCTCGTTCCAGAAGATATAGACTCCGAAGTCGTGATATACGATGAGACTGCCGGCAGGATCCCGCTTGATATAAATGCCGACCTTATCGGTATAACCTGTATCACGGGTACCGCTCCGAGATGCTATGCCTTTGCCGATTATTACCGTAAAAAGGGAATCACCGTCTTCATGGGAGGCGTTCATCCATCCATGCTACCCGATGAAGCAGCCCAGCACGCAGATGTGGTTTTTACAGGATTCTCTGAACAGACTTTCCCTCAGTTCCTGCATGACTTTGTTAACGGCAGCTTTCAGAAGTTCTATCACCAGAACTGCGATTTCTCCATAGAAAACCGTCCCCATCCACGCCGTGAACTGCTCAATAAGAAACGGTACATCACCATCAATACCGTTGAAGCTATTCGTGGCTGCTGCCATACGTGCAGCTTCTGCGCCTACCCTGCCGCCTTCGGCAAACGAGTATACAAGAGGCCGGTTAAAGAAGTGATCGGGGAAATAGAGGCTCTCGGTTCAAGACACGTTCTCTTCCCGGACGTCAACCTGATCACAGACAAAAAATACGCCATAGAGCTGTTTACAGCCATGATACCTCTGAAAATAATATGGCTCGGACTTGTGACCTCCTCTATCGGGATCGACGACGAACTGATGACTGTTTTCAGAAAAAGCGGATGCAAAGGTCTGCTTATAGGTTTTGAGTCAATAACGCAGGAGTCACAGAAGTACATACACAAAGGTGTCAATAAGGTCAACAGCTACATTGATCTGATGAAACGGCTCCATGATAACGGAATTCTCGTTCAGGGATGCTTTGCTTTCGGCGGAGACGAGGAAGATGAGACAGTTTTCGACAGGACTGTGGAAATGGTGGTAAAAGCTAAGATAGATCTTCCAAGATACTCCATCCTGACTCCGTTCCCACGTACCGAGTACTACGCTCAGCTTGAAAAGGAAGGGAGGATAGTTGAGCGGAACTGGGCTATGTACGATGTTCAGCACTGCGTCTATCTCCCAAAGAAGATGACGAAGGAACAGCTTGAAGCCGGCACCGACAGAGCATGGCGTGAGACCTATTCCAACATAAACATTATGAAACGGCTTGCCCCATTCAATCACAGTGTATGGCTCTCGCTGCCTGTGAACCTCGGATATAAGGGATATGCCGATAAATGGCATAAATTCGGACGTGAAGTAATGTGCGACAATTCTGATATACCTGTTCTGTGAGGATAATATGAAGATCACTTTTATCGTTCCGGCTATCGGAAAAAAGCCGGGTAAGAAATACATAGGCACATGGAAAATGGAGCCCCTTACTATCGCTATGCTGAAGGCTCTCACGCCTCCGGAGATCAGTACCGAACTCTTCGACGACCGCATTGAGCTGATAGATTATGACACTGAGACCGATCTTGTCTGTATAACGGTTGAGACCTATACAGCTAAGAGAAGCTATCGTATAGCTCAGCATTTCAGAGAACGTGGGATCCCTGTTGTCATGGGCGGCTATCACGTTACCCTGTGTCCTGAGGAGGCTGAAGAGTTCTGCGACTGTGTGATGATAGGCAATGCAGAGACAGTCTGGAGGAATATGCTCGATGACTTCGTTCACGGCAGGCTTCAAAGATCATACAGCGGCGGTACTGCCGAATATGACGTACAGCCCGACAAAAGCATTTTCCAGGGCAAAAAATATCTGCCTGTATCCCTTGTCGAGACAGGCAGAGGCTGTATCCATAACTGCGATTTCTGCTCAATCTGCCGCTTCTATCAGAGCCGCTACCATGCACGTTCACATGACCTTATCCTCGACGATATCAAACACTCTGACCACAGGATAGCCTTCCTCGTGGACGATAACCTCGTTGCCGACCACAGTAATGCTATCAGACTGTTTGAAGAGATAGCTCCTTTGAAAATAAAGTGGGCTGGTCAGGGTACTCTTTCTATGGCGAAAAATGAAAAGCTGCTGAAAGCCATGAAGAAAAGCGGATGTGAAGTTATTCTTATAGGCTTTGAAAGCCTTAATCCGGAAAACCTCAGACAGATGAACAAGTCGTTCAATATGGCTATGGGAGAACGTGACGAGCTGGTAAAACGAGTTCATGACGCAGGTCTCGGTATATATGCTACATTCGTTTTCGGTTATGATAACGATGATGAGCGCACTGTATCAGATTCGCTGGAATTTGCTAAAAAACATAATTTCTATACTGCCGCTTTCAATCATCTGCTCCCATTCCCGAACACTCCCCTTTATCAGAGACTTCGTGATGACGGCAGACTTATCTTCGACAAATGGTGGCTTGCCGACGGATATAACTACGGAGAGCTTGCTTTCCACCCTAAAAAGGTCTCCGCTGAACAGCTGAGCAAACTGTGCCGTGATGCGAGAAAAGAGTTCTCTTCTGCACGCACTGTCCTCAGCCGCGGCGCCGCTGCTCTGGGAAGGACAAGTCCGCTGCTCTGGGGACTCTTCTGGGCTATGAATCTGCGGCTCGGTGAGGAGATAGACCAGAAGATGAACGTGCCTATAGGAGAGAATCTTGATGAACTTCCAAAATGACAGATATACCCTCAGATTCGCTGAAGACTGCGATAACGAAAGTATCAGCAGGATCTTCAGCAGCGGCAGCTTCAGCGGCGATCTCGATATCCAGTTCCTCCGCAGCGATCAGCCTATGTCTTCTTTCAGGGCTGACGGCGAACCCCGTATTATGGTGACAACAGATAACAATGACGGCAGTATCATCGCTGTGGGCGGAGCCGTTGTAAGGGATGAGTATGTAAACGGCAGGGCTGAGAAATGTGCATACCTCACAGGACTCAAGGTATTACAGAGCTACCGGGGAAGACTCAGTTTCATTGCCAAGGCTTATCAGTTCCTTGGTGACCATCTTGAAGACTGCCGATGCTGCTACTCTACCATACTTGACAGCAATAAACCTGTCATCGCCATGATGGAGAAAAGACACAGAAATATGCCGGAATACCGTTTCATCTCACATTATAACACATATTGCTGGAGCAGCAGAAAAGCTGTGATGCAGCTTGATAACTGTACTGCCGGCTTCGATGAACTTATGGATAGGTATTTCTCACGGCGTGACCTTACTCCCGTCGATCCGTATATGCAGGGCTTCGGAAAACAGACCTTCTGGTGCTTCCGTGACGGAGGCAGTATAAAAGCGTGCTGCTTCGTCGGTGACCAGCAGAATACAAAATTCTACAAGCTAAAAAGCTACGGTGGTGTTTACCGTTTTATCTCAAAGTTGCCCACTCAGCTTCTTGGCTACCCTGCTTTTCCGGCTGAAGGAAGCATAATAGATCACGGTGCCGTTTCTTACCTTTATGTGGATAACTGCGACAGGAATCTGTGCAGCAGCTTTCTGAGATCTGTTGCTGCTCTGTCCGGACACTCCCTGCTGATATGGGGCGGCGCTGATGACGATCCTCTTTGCAGATGTCTGGACTCTATGAAAACCGTCCGCTACGGCAGCCGCCTGTATCAGGTGATCTGGAGCGGCAGCCAGCCTGAGCTGTGTGATACCGGTGTTGAAGCTGCACTGTTGTAAAAAGTAAAGCCATAAGGGATCGCTCTCCTTATGGCTTCCTTTGTGCATAAAAAAATCCCGGTAAAACACCGGGATCCATGGTGCAGGTGAAGGGACTTGAACCCATACCCCCTTGCGAGGACTAGCACCTGAAGCTAGCGCGTCTGCC
>DNLQ01000164.1:11339-12044 GCA_003488415.1 Ruminococcus sp.
GTCTGCCTATTCCGCCACACCTGCATTATTACCCTGAATCATTCTTCCGCTTGACTCAGCTTTATTATTATATCACAGTGTGCTTTCTTTGTCAAGGATTCCAGCATTATTTTTATATATTAACAAAAACCTCTAAAATTCTGATCCGTTATGAAGTCAGAATACGCAAAATGACCTCTGCGCCTTATGCAGAGGTCATTGCATTTTACTTCTTTGCCACAACAATGAGCCGCTGTGTACCGTCATCGGTACAGGTAACAAGTGTTACTCTTGTATCCCCTGCATCATCAAGTATCCATGTTTCGGAAGGTTCTACTGTGAAATAATCTGTAACATGATAGGTATACAAGTTTTTCTCAATATCATAGAGCTTTACCTCCATACCGCTGCTCACATTCTTCAAGGCGTTGAAGTATTCCTTGTAAATGGTACTGCTGTGGGCTGCGATACAGTAATTGCCTGCACCCGGAGAGCCGGTATCCGGGAAGTGTCCTGCCGCCTTCGACAGGACATCATTGTCCGTTCCCTCAAGCACCGGTGCTTTTATTCTAAGCTCCGGTATCTCTATGACCACGCTTACCTCCATCAGCTTGCGGCGCTTATAGTCACGGTAAAGCCTTCTCCCAGCCAGAAAGGACAGGATACCTGCACCTACCGCTATTGCCGTGACTCCTGCAATAAACATCAGCAGTCTTGCTTTTCCTG
>DNLQ01000227.1 GCA_003488415.1 Ruminococcus sp.
TGTGGGGCGCTGCCCCACACCCTGCACCCCTCAGGATTCCAGCTTTATCAGGTTGAAGATGCCGCTGAGAAGCGGAACTGCCGCACTGAATCCCAGCGCTGCCATAAGCTGACGGCTGTCAGGCAGTACTGTACCAAATACCTCCCTCAGCTCCGGTACTGCCACGGCTGCTGCAAGCGCTCCGGCAGATACCAGTACCGCCAGCACCAGCTTCATGTTGTTCATAAAGTCTATGCTGAGAAGTGACTTTCTCTCGGACTTGCACTCGAATACGTGTATAAGCTGCGATGTCACAAGGGTAATAAGTGCGGCAGTACGGCAGACTCCCAGATCTCCGCCCATGTGCATCACGGCAGTAAATGACGCAAGAGTGGAAAGCCCTATGAATATCCCCCTGAATACTATCTTCCGCATCAGCCCACCTGCAAAGAAGCCTTCATCCGGACGCCTCGGGGGACGTGACATTATATCTTCATCCGGCGGCTCAAGTCCGAGAGCTATTGCAGGCAGACCGTCGGTAACAAGGTTCACAAGGAGTATCTGCACCGGCAGAAGCACCACCGGCATCCCCATTGCCATGCCCAGGAACATGGTGAGTACCTCGCCTATATTGCAGGAAAGCAGATACCTTACGAACTTCCGTATATTGGCATACACACACCTGCCCTGCTCTACTGCTGATACCAGTGTCGCAAGGTTGTCGTCAAGGAGTATCACGTCCGCAGCCTGCTTGGTGACGTCAGTGCCGGTCATACCCATTGCTACGCCTACATCGGCTTCCTTTACTGCCGGAGCATCGTTCACTCCGTCACCGGTCATGGCTGTTATCTCCCCTCTGCGCCGGAAGCTGCGGACTATCCTCAGCTTGTGGGCAGGCTCGACTCTGGCAAATACCGTGTACTTCCCTATATCACGGTCAAGCTCTTCGTCGGTGAGACCGTCAAGCTCTGCACCTGTCATCACCTTTCCGCCCCGGAGCAGACCTGCCTTTGCTGCAACTGCGGCGGCGGTGTCCTTGTGGTCGCCGGTTATCATCACTGTCTTTACCGATGCGGCTGCACAGCGGCGTATAGCTGTTTTTGCCTCCTCACGGGGCGGATCGAACATTCCGGCAAGTCCCAGGAACACCAGGTCGCTGCGATCCGTATCCATTTTCTCAGCAGTACAGTACGCCAGTGCAATGACTCTCAGCGCCCGTGACGCCATTTTCTCCACGGCGCTGCCTATATCCCTGACTGCTCCGGAAGTAAGCGGCTTTATCTCTCCCTCCGCTGTCATGTACTGACCGCACTTCGGCAGAATGACCTCCGCCGCACCTTTGAAATAGATACGCCTTTCGCTGCCGCAGTCGCAGTGTACTGCCATGAAGCGAGTCTCGCTGTCAAAGGGCTGCACGTCAAGACGTCTTGCCCTGCACTCCGGAGACTGCTTCGTGATACCTGCTTTTGCTGCCGCCACCAGCAGAGCTGCTTCTGTAGGATCGCCGCTGACCTTCCATTCTCCGTGACCTGAAACAGTCCCTCTGCTCCTGCTGCGTACAGGACGGTCGGAGGATATGTCCGCATCGGAACAGAGAACTCCGCAGGTAAGAGCCGCTGTCAGTGCCTTTTCCGTCCGGGGATTCACGGCAGCCTCACCGTCAGAGGTAAGGCGCACCACTCCGCCGGAGATACGATAGCCCATGCCCTTGAATGCGTACACCTGCCCGGGAGTATAAAGCTCCGTGACTGTCATCTTATTCTCGGTTATAGTACCGGTCTTGTCGGAGCAGATAACGGTAGTGCAGCCCAAGGTCTCTATGCTGTGCAGACGGTTCACCAGTGCATTCTGCTTCATCATGCGGCTGACTGCCAGAGCAAGTGCTATGGTGACAGTAGCCGGAAGTCCCTCGGGGATAGCGGCTATGGCTATTGTGATGCCGGTCATGAGCATGGCAAAGGGATCTTCCCCACGCAGTATCCCGGCTCCTGCAACTGCGGCGCATACCGCAAGGCATATCACAGCCAGCACCTTTCCAAGCTCGCCGAGACGCTTTTGCAGCGGAGTCTGGCTTTCGCCTATATCGCTGAGCATACCGGATATCTTACCCATCTGTGTACCCATGCCTGTAGCTATGACCTGAGCCGTACAGCTTCCACGGACTGCCGAAGCTCCGCAGTACACTATACACGGACGGTTCAGGGAATTGTCCGTATCACCGGGAGCAGCAGGTGACTTTGCCACAGGAGTACTTTCTCCGGTGAGTACAGCTTCATCCGAGGCAAATCCGGAGGATCTCACAACGGCACAGTCCGCAGGGATGCGGTCACCGGCTTCAAGCTCTATCACGTCACCTCTCACCAGTCCGGCAGCAGGTATAGTCACCAGCTTACCGTCCCTGTAGCACCTTGCAGAAGGAGCAGTCATGGAGCGAAGGGCTTCAAGGGTATGTTCAGTCCGGAACTCCTGTATGAATCCCAGCACTGCATTCAGCAGCACTATAAGTATTATCGTCACCGAATCAGTAACTTCTCCCAGCAGGAAGGATACTGCGGCAGCGGCAATAAGGATCATCACCATAACGTCCCTGAACTGACCGATGAATATTTTTACCGGGCCGTTTCTTTTCTCCTCGCCGAGGGTATTCTCGCCGTCCTCTCTGAGTCTTTCAGCCGCTTCTTTTTCTGTAAGTCCCATTACATCACCGCTTTCATAGCATTGTCACTGAATGATATGCGGAAAGGGGACAGGATATGAAAGGATATGGTGAACGTAGAAGGAGTTTGACGGAACATTGGGATTCTAAAGGGACTGAGGGCGCTCCGCAA
>DNLQ01000212.1 GCA_003488415.1 Ruminococcus sp.
GTGGTCTGGCTGTGTGGGCTGATGTAGATTGGTTGCCGGTGGGATTGCTGTCGGGGTGATGTGGGGGTTGCCGCCGGTGGTATGTGCAGCGCTGATATTTAAGTTCTACGCCATAGTATTTCTGATATGTTGTCAGAAGTACTACGGCGTTTTTTTATTGACAGTATAGCGATGTTGTGATATAATTTTTACTAACTTAAACCGGAATTCAGAGGAGAGATGAGAATGAAAGAGAACGTTATGAGATTAGTGGTGCTCGGGAAAATACCTAATGATAATGATATGTCAGATGAATTATTCAATCAGTATGACGAACTGATACAAATGGATGAACCATTGACTTTTGAAGAAGCAGAATTGCTGATTACGCTGTTTTCTGACGATTGTGATGATTTGAACTGGGGATTGCTTCATACTATAGAATCTGTTGGCTGTAACAATATCGAGCGTTATCGTAAACTTATATCAAAATGCAATAATCCAGAGTTTAGGGAAACACTTGAAATAAGGCTAAATAACACTTTAGAAAAGAATAAATAATACAAATTCTGATTTGGTTTATATTAGTATTACCGTAAGCAAAATCAGACTAACAGTTTCGCAGAAAGTAAGCGAGCTTGCGAGCGGCAGCGTGGATATGGTCGAGCTGATTCAGCTCGAAATTCTGATCTATCTTAGTAACCGTACAAAAACACGATGCGCCGGCGGTATTACTGCCGGCAATGCTGATATGGTACATATGAAAAGGGCGCACATTGTGCGCCCTCGTCTGTTTATTCTTCCGGTGTTTCATTGACAGTTCTTGTGATGCCTGAACGGTCAGTATCATCATCAGACTGCCTGTCAGCAGGCACTACCATGGGAGCGTCCGGCTGATACTTTAAAATGATGTTCTTTATATTGTCGTCACGGGTGAGGTTATAGGCTATCTTCAGCGCATTGAGTGCGTTGGGAATGTCGTCGTTCTCAATATAGTATCCGGAAAGTCTGTAAGCCACATCCAGCACCTGCTTGTCAGGTCCGAAGTTGATGTCGTGCTTCTCCATTACCTTCCTTGTCTGCTCAACTGACGGTCTTACAATAGGACTGCCCTTGAGGTTTGCAAGATGCTGCATCTCCAGGGGTACAGCCGGATTGGGAGCAAACAGTACACTTGCAACATAGAATGCAGCAGCGTCCTCATACTCGCCCATATCGGTAAGGGCATATGCCACATTTGCATAGCAGCGTGAGATAGCTACAGGTGACGATGCTATCTTCAGGGTATCCCTCGTCACCTCAAACAGCTTCCTGAAGTTCTTGGTGAGCTTGTATATCTCAGCCATTTCAAACCTGGGCGCTACGTCTACCGGATTGTAGCTGATAGCCTTCTCCAGTACCGGTATTGCATCTATAGTTCCGCCTGTCTCAAGGAGTATGTAAGCATAGGTAGTAAGGTAGGTGGAGAAATCAAAGGGCGCACGGTTCAGCACCTTGTCAGTCTTGAAAAGAAGCTGGCAGAGGTTGTCCTCAAAGGGATTGCGGAGCGAAACGAACTTTGCGGTATCAGTCTCGGCAAACTCCACAGTGATCTTCTTGTAGAGCTTCTCTGCAAGGGGCTTTGCTTCAAGGTTGTTATGCTCGTTTATCAGCTTGTTGATGCGGTCGTATACCTCATCCAGCCTTTCGCCGTCGATATGGGTAAGTCTTTCGATCTCCCTGCGCCTTGACTCAGGCATCTGCTCAAGCAGAAGCTCCCCTACTGCGTTGAAAGCCTCGGCGTTGCCCTCTTTAGCGAACTTCTCACCCTCCTCACGGAGTATCCTGTCATTCTCCTCGGGTGAATCGCCCAGCTTTGCACGGAGCTCACGGAGTATATCTTCGTATGCCATAATGTACCTCTTTTCTTGCAGAAACGCTGAACACGGACGATGTTCAGCGTTCTGCGGTTTTATTCATTTACGACTCTCAGAGTCCTCTCTTTGCCATGTCCCTCTTGAACTTGGCGTCTATCTTTTCCTGTTTCTTCTTAGCCTTCAGCTCAGCCTTGGTAAGGAATCTGTCGTCCTGGGGCTGCTGTACCTGGGGAGGTCTTGATGATGCTGATACAGGGCGTCTGTAGGACGGCTTATACTCATCTACAGGAATATCCACATTGTTTGCATTATGTGCTGCGGAAGCCTGCTGTTTCTGCTTGAAGCTGGAATCGCCCATAGCTGCGAGAACGTCCTCTACCGAGCCCATGACTCTTGTATGTGACTGTAGTCCCTGAGTCTCTGTCAGGCTCTGGTTCGCATAGTTCTTGGCGCCTGAGATAGCGCTGATGAATGCCTGTGAGGTAGCTCTGTCATGCTGGTGTGTAGCGATCTTGGATACATTCTGAACGTCCTGTACGTTTGCGTTCGCAGCTGCGATCTTCTGACCTATGGTGAGGTTTGAAGGATCGGTAGGCTCGTTGAGGATCTGGTTGATAAGTGCAGCATTCTGACCTGAACCAAGTGATGTTGCACCGATAGTTGACTGCATGGGTGAGAAGGCAGGTGCCTGGGTGAAAGCCGGCATGGGCTGACCGGGCATAGGTGCATACATAGGCTGACCGTTTGAGTCATAGCCTGTGAGCTGCATCTGTACGTAAGTATAGATAGGCTGATTTGCTGCGTCGTAGCCTGCGAACTGGGGAACAGTAACTACAGGCTGAGCTGCTCCGGCAACAGGTGCGCCCGGTGCAGGCTGTACAGGAGCCTGAGGTCTTGCCTGTGCAG
>DNLQ01000036.1 GCA_003488415.1 Ruminococcus sp.
TGATGAAGGGGATGTTGATATTTGAAGTTGTTGTGGATGAAAGCTCTATCTTGGACTTTTCTGCTGCGTCCTTGAGTCTCTGTGCAGCCATCTTGTCCTGTGAGAGGTCTATTCCCTCGGAAGCCTTGAACTCCTTTACCATCCAGTCAATGATACGCTGATCGAAGTCATCGCCGCCCAGACGGTTGTTACCTGCTGTTGCAAGTACCTGCTGAACGTCCTCACCCATCTCGATGATGGATACATCGAATGTACCGCCGCCGAGATCGTATACCATTACTGTCTGCTCCTCTTCCTTGTCGATGCCGTAGGAAAGAGCTGCTGCTGTAGGCTCGTTAATGATACGCTTAACTGTAAGACCTGCGATCTGACCTGCGTCCTTTGTAGCCTGTCTCTGTGAGTCTGTGAAGTAAGCGGGAACTGTGATAACAGCCTCTGTTACCGGCTCGCCCAGATATGCCTCAGCATCAGCCTTCAGCTTCTGGAGTATCATAGCGGAGATCTCCTGGGGAGTATAGTTCTTGCCGTCGATATTTACCTTGTAGTCGCTTCCCATGTGTCTCTTGATAGAGGATACTGTTCTGTCATGGTTTGTGATTGCCTGTCTCTTTGCCACCTGACCTACAAGTCTCTCACCGTTGTTGGTGAATGCCACAACTGAAGGTGTAGTTCTTGCACCCTCACTGTTGGGGATAACTACTGCGTTGCCGCCCTCGATAACAGCTACGCATGAATTTGTTGTACCTAAGTCGATTCCGATTATCTTTGCCATAATTATTCCTCCTGTATTTCAGCCGTCAGTCTTTGCTGCGGCAGTCATTTGCTTATCTTCATTCCGTAACGGTACCTGTGCTATACTGCTACAGCTACCATTGCAGGGCGTATCAGCTTATCGCCTATCCTGTATCCCTTCTGGAATACAGCGCATACATGATTTGCGGCATAATCCGTATCCTCCTGCTGCTGTATGGCATTATGGACATTGGGATCAAATTCCGCTCCCAGAGCCTCTACCTCAGTGACGTTCATCCTGCTCAGGAAATCCTGGAGCTGTTTGAAGATCATATCCATTCCCTTCTTGAAATGCTCATCTGTACACTCGGTATCAAGTGAGCGCTCGAAGCTGTCGATGAAGGGGAGAAGCTCCTCTATGCACTTTGCGGAGGCGTTGGAGTAGGTATCTGCCTTCTCCTTTGCTGTTCGCTTGCGGTAGTTATCGTACTCAGCATAGAGCCTTAAATACTTGTCATTTGCCTCGCTGAGCTGTTCCTCAAGTTCCGCATACTCGGAAGCGCTGTCGTTGTACTCGCTCACTGCATCGTCCTCGTCGCTTTCAGTATCTTCGCCAGCCGCAGCGTTCATGGCTTCCTCTATCAGCTCGTCAACGCTCTTTTTCTCCTCTGCGGAGTTCTCTTCTGTCTCAGCGGCTTCCTCCAGGGGCTTTTCGTTTTCATTCATTTGCTGTGTCTCCTTTCTGCGGTCCGTCTCCGGGATCTCCCGGTGATTCCGCTATGATTCCGTCATCGTCGCCGGACATCAGGAAGGAGATCTTCTCTGTCAGGTAGTCGATGTAGGGTATTATTTTCTTATAATCTACCCGCATAGGCCCTATAACGCCTAACGAGCCTGCTTCCTTTCCGCCCTTTTTGTACCGGGATACGATCATGCTGGAGTTACCGATGGCAAATGTGTCTTCTGCTCCGAATCTGACCTGTATACCGCTGAAGGTATCGTCCAGGAAATTTGTAAGCTGATCCTTGTGTTCGATGAAGCGTACTACCTCCATTTTATCAAGGTCCTCACAGGAGAGCAGCTTTTCGCCGCCGCTTACGGTCAGCTCCTGCTGTCTGAGGTCGGCTGAGATCTCTCTCAGTCCCTTGACCAGAGGTGACAGCGTCACCATATATGCTCCCACCGCAGCTACCATCTTATCCAGCATTTCTTCAGAAAGCTCGTCAACGGAAATACCGTGGAGGTTCTCGTCTATATACCTTGTGAAGAAATCAAGCTGTTCGTTGGTGAGATCAAATTCCAGCCTGCACGCCTTGTTCTTTATGCTTCCGCTGGACGTGATAAGGAGTATCACATAGAGTCTCTTGCCGGTGGGTATGACCTCTACCTTTGATATTACCGAGAATCTCGGAGCTGAATTCGTGACTACCGCTGCACACTGAGTCAGCTCAGTAAGTGCTGCTGCGGCATTCTGTATCAGAAGCTCCTCAGGAGTATCCTCTCCGCCCAGCATCTCATCCAGTCTGGACTTTTCCTCGTCAGACAGCTCCGGAAGCTCCATCAGCTCGTCTACGTAGAGCCTGAAGCCCTGGAAGGTAGGTATCCTGCCGGCGGAGGTATGGGGCTGTTCCAGATATCCGAGCTGTTCCAGTACTGCCATATCGTTCCGTACCGTAGCTGCGGATACATTTATATGCTTCATTGCTGCTATTGCCTTTGAGCCTACTGGTTCGCCCGTCCTGACATATTCGTCAACAACTGCGGCAAGCACCTTCAGCTTTCTTGCATCCATACTCACACCGCCCTTCTTCTGGTTTAGCACTCTCCGTCCCTGAGTGCTAATTATAATTTACCACTATTATTCCTCTTTGTCAAGTGCTTTATTCATTTTTGGCAATTTGCACATTTTTTTCATCTATAAGGCGCCTCTAAAAGCCCATTTGTTTAAAGAAACATCAGATAGGTGCAGGGAAGGCTCCCGAAGGCGTGCTGCCGCACTCCGGGAGAGTCTGACGCAGCATACGCTGTGTACAGCTATCTTTCTCAAACAGGATTTTCAGGGGTGCCCTTTATATACTTCCGCTCAGCCGCCGGACGGACTGTTCCCTCACATCGCTGCACACTTCATCATACCGCCGCAAACCCCTTTTCCCGACAGATGCGGATATCATTTCCGGAAAAGCTCCCCGGGAAACAGTCAAAACTCACAATTATGGCGGTTTGACGGTTTATTCTTTTAGTTTTCCATACGAATCTTGTCCGGGGTACTGTTCTTTTAACAGCATATATGGTATAATGTTAAACGTATTTCGGTGCAGCGGAACAAATACGCTGCTTCGTCAGAAACGGAGAGAGAAAAATGTCAAAGAAGAATGTCAGTCAGGAGAGCAGTATCAGACGGACGAAAATCCTGGTGGAGTCTATCATTGCCTGCGGAATACTCGGCATCAGCGCCTATGCACTCAAGGGAGCTGCTGACCGCAGCCAGGTCGTCCTCCCATCACAGTATGCAGAGGATCCCACAGCAGACATAGCAGTTCCCACAGAGGCTCCGGACCCCGATGCGCCTATATTCACTACAGTATCTATGCCTTCGGAAGCTATACACTCCGGTGACCTTATACTGGTCAACGCAGACCACAGCTACACACAGACCGGTCAGGAAGACCTTGTGGATATCAACGAACTGCTCAATGATGCGGGTATAACCTGTTTCAGCGCCTTTGAGGACGGATATACCATTCTCCGGCAGGTGTATCAGCCTATGACAGCCATGATCTCGGATTACTACAACATCTACCAGGACGACACCCTTACCATATACGGTTCCTACCGTTCCAACGACTTCCAGCAGTATCTCTATGACAGTGACCTGGCAGAGACCGGTGAGGAGGAATCTACCCGTGTGGCAAAGCCCGGCAGCAGCGAGCATGAATGCGGTCTTGCCTTCGACCTCAGTGAGACCGTGAACTATGACTACACCGGCGAGGGCGATCAGGCATGGCTTGGCGAGAACTGTTACCACTACGGACTTATCCTCCGCTACACAGAGGAGAAGCAGCCCGTTACAAAGATACAGCCCGAGCCCTGGCACTTCCGCTATGTGGGCAATGCTCACGCTTTCTACATGACAAAGAATAACCTCTGTCTTGAAGAATATATAGACCTTCTCCGCAATAATCACGCTTACTCAGGCGAGCATCTTATCATTACCGATGAAGGAGGCTCTGAGTACGAGGTTTACTGGTACGCCGCTGACGGTGCTTCTGAGACTACAGAAGTCCCTGTTCCGTCAAACCTCGCCTACGATATCTCCGGCAACAATGTTGACGGCTTCATAGTTACGATACACAGGAACACCATTCCAACCTTCACAGCAGATGAAACCCAGCCGGCAGATAACGAGACTCCCGCAGATGACACATCAGCAGATGCCCCCGACAGTGAAAACGAGGTATCTCCCGAAGACGGTGCTCCCGGCGAACCGGAAGAGGAGCAGCAGTAATGGACGAGTATTTACTTTTTCGCTGCCAGGATGCGAAAAGCAGACTGTTTTTCATTCCGGGCAAGATCATTGCTGCCGTTATTCTCGATGTGCTGATCCACGGCGGATATGACTCCGTCCTAACGGAACTGAAAAGCGATCCTTCCTCTGTTCTCCTCATTTTTGCCGTCCTTTACGGAGTTGTCTCTTTCTTCTGGTTTTTCGTGAAGTTCACAGGCAACTGGCTCGTCGGCTTTGCCGCCGCACTGGGCTGCTTACTGTTCGTCGTATTTAAGTACGACTCGGATAGCAAGGTAAGTATGTACATCTTTGCAGCTTCTATTTTCCTCGGTCCACTTATAGACATAATTAATATCATACGCTGCTTTATCCTGAAAGCCCGTGTCACAAGAGAGGGTATCCGGCAGAGACGTCTTACACGGCAGGAAATGCGTGCTTACCGCAGAGGCGGTGCAGCTGCCGCACAGACAGAACAGCCTCAGCCTGTCAGAAACGCTGTCATGGACGCTGTTCCCACAGGTCAGCTCCCCATACCTGAGCTCTTCTCCGACTGCCCCTCTTCCGATCAGCTCAATATGCGGTTCATGGAGCTTCAGAGGATCTACGGCGGCAATCCTCCCATGATGAAGCGTATAAATGACGAATACGACGTCCGGCGTTCCAGACTTTCATGATCTCAGCAGCTCTCCGGTCACTCAGTGCTGCGCAGATATAGAGTTTTTAGCCATAGTATTTCTGATATCCATGCGGAAGTACTATGGCTTTTCTGTTGACAGCAGTGCCGCATTATGCTATAACAATTAATAATCTAACCGGGATTCAAAGGTGCCAGAAATGAAAAAGGTCTGCAAAGTTCTCCTGAAGATAGTGAAATGGATATTCATTGTAATTATATCTGTGATCGTCTTGTTCTTCATTGTCCGTTTCATCGGTCAGCGTATAAATAATAAGACTCCCGGAGGCGGCATCAACGAAACCATGCAATTGCCGAAAGCATAATTACCAATCAGGCTGAATTCGATAATATGACAACCGAGGAACAGCGGCAGCTCGGTGTCAAATGGGGCAAGCTCTATGAAAAATATACCGAGTCTGATTCTGAGCTTGCAGGAGATGTGAACGTTATCTCAGCCATGATCTTTTGCCCTTACTGGTCTGTAAAGGACTACTACAATATGTTCTTTGCGTCTGTTCCCACAAAGGCAGAGGACTTTCCGCAGTATCCGTATCTTGACTGCTGTCAGTTGGGGAATATGGACGCTATCTCGGTTATTGACAGGACAGATTACAAAGTTCCGGTCTATATAATTATGGGCGATAAAGACTATATTGTTATGACCTCTGTTACAAAGGAGTACTATGACAGCATCACAGCTCCCGACAAGGGTTATTACGAGGTCGGGGGCGGACATTATATGCCTATGCTGCTCTCTGAGAAACTGTCCGAAACAGTGCATGAAATAACAGGCAGGGATTAATAGTTTTTGATTTATATTTTTACTCCGGCAGCTAAACATCAATATACACAACGGTGACTTGTTGTTAAAAATGTATCTATTCCCTCACCGGAGTCGGGGGAAGAGGTACGAATAACAAAAACGTGTTATAGATATTTTATTGCCGTATCAATGGTAAACGGATGATCACAATGCCCCGGAGTGCTGTATTATTTAATCTTCAATTTCTGCTATATCGCCTAAACTATCCCTGTTTCTTTGTGCAGACAGCTGAAAAGAAATCCGTTAACAAAAAATCTATTGATTTCTTAATTAAATTGTACTATAATTAAGTTAAAGATAAAGACGTTCACGGTGCTCCGCTTTAGGCTGCGGATGCTCCGGAATACTGTCGATCAAGGAGGATAAGCTATGAAACATGAATTACACAGGATAATCGCTGCTGTGTCTGCGGCTGCACTGACCGCAGTCAGCACAGGCAGCATTCTCCCCGGCGCTGACGCTGCCGACACCGTTTTTCCTTTAAAAGTGGAGGGCGAAGCTATGAAAGGTGCTGATACATGGACTTCGGTTTATGAGACTCAGCTCCCCGGTTATTCGGGTGACGGATTCGCCTACATCCAGAGCGGTGACATTTCCTTTAACGTCACTGTCCCGGAGGACGGTATGTACTCAGTTCACGGCATGGTGGCTCAGGTACTGGACAAGAATGGCAGGACTGAGACTCTCGCCGTAAATGACAACAAGTACGTCACCGTTGTACCCTATCTCGATAAGTGGACTGACTTTGACTTCGGCACAGTCCGTCTCAACAAGGGCGAGAATACCATCTCCTTTACCGGCTCCTACGGCTACATGGAGCTTGACTACGCTACTGTCACCGTGGCTGACCCCCACGACTACTCAAAGGCATCCGGCGTGTGCTGCGACTCCAAGGCTACAAAGGAGACTCAGGCTCTTATGAAGTACCTGAAAAGCGTGTACGGCAAGAATGTTATCTCCGGTCAGCAGGAGATCTACGGCAGCGGTCACAAGGATAACTACGAGTGGGAAAACGATTTCATCAAGGATCTCACAGGAAAAGTTCCGGCTATAAGAGGTCTGGACTTCATGAACTACAACCCTCTTTACGGCTGGGATGACGGCACTACCGAACGTGCCATATCCTGGGTAAAGGAGCGCAACGGCATCATTACCGCTTCATGGCATATCAACGTGCCTATCGACTTTGAGAACTACACCCTGGGCGACGAAGTGGACTGGAAGGACTGCACCTACAAGAACTATCAGGCTGCGAACGGTACCTTCAATACTGCCAACGTCATCAAGGAAGGCACTAAGGAGCGTGAGTACTTTGAGGAGGCTATGAAGCTCCTGGCTGAGCAGCTTGGCAGGCTTCAGGACGAGAACGTCCCCATAATCTTCCGTCCTCTCCACGAGGCTCAGGGTAATGACGGACGCTACGGCGACGGTACTTCATGGTTCTGGTGGGGTGACAGAGGTGCTGAGGTGTACAAGGAGCTGTGGAAACTGCTGTATACCACACTCACAGAAGAATACGGTCTCCACAACATCATCTGGGAATTCAATGCCTATGAGCTTCCCTCCTCCCCTGACTGGTATCCCGGCGACGAGTACGTTGACATCGTTGCCTATGATAAGTACAACGCAAACGGAGGTCCGAACCTCTCCGCTATATCCGACATCTTCAACGCCCTGTACAATATGACTGACGGCGGAAAGATGGTATCAATGGCAGAGAACGACACTATCCCTTCCGTTGACAATATGACCGTCGAGGACGCTTACTGGCTCTATGTATGCCCCTGGTATGACGGCGGCGAGGATGGCGGCGTAGCTTTCCTGGGCGAGAGCTATCAGGATTACGACGAGTTCAAGAAGTTCTACCAGAGCGATCTCGCTATCACTTTAGACGAGCTCCCGGAGGATCTGTACACATCCGGAGCAAGCACTCCCCAGCCGGCTACAAAGCCTGCACCTACAGAGTCCGGCACTGCTCCCGTCAGTACTGATACTACTGTCAGCAGTGATAATATGTACGGCGACGCTAATCTGGATAAGAAGATAAATGTGGCTGACGCTGTTGCTGTACTCCAGTACATCGCCAACAACACCAAGTATCCTCTTGAGCCCCAGGGTATGATAAATGCCGACGTTGACGGTTCAGCCGGTATTACCGGTACTGACGCCGTTGTTATCCAGCAGACAGATGCCGGTATCATCAAGTCCGGTGATCTCCCTCTCAAAACGCCTAAGAAGTAACGTATAAACGATGGACTCCCCTGCGGGAGTCCTCGTTTCAGAGTGTCAAAAAACATAGTTTTATCAGGGGACGCCTTTACTTGCAGGGCGTCCCCTCTTCAGAATCCCAGCCTGATCAAAGAGTACTTTTTTGACAAGCTGAAGGGCGCACGATCGTGCGCCCTTTATATATATACGTGTCCTTGTGATCTTAAAAACTGAAGTATCCCTTTCCGTCGGTACAGCGGAGAACTCCGGAAGAAGGCGCATTCCTGCCGTTGAGGACGGGCTTTATCATGCGCTTTGCTGCCTCAGGTTCAGCCTTGATAAAATCATCAAGGAATGAAAAGTTCTCCCAGAGGTGCATGGGGATGTATGCGGATATATCTGCGATCGAGAGGTAGTGCAGCATAGAATCCGGACCGTTGTTCCCGAAGCGTGGATCAAGAGGCAGCATGGCAAGGTCGATGCGGATACCGTTGAGAGGTGCGGTATACTGTCTGAACCTGTTCCTTTCGCCTTCACATATCTCAGCATACTCAGGTGACTCCCTGATCTGCTTCATCACCTCAGCAGGTATGGACTTGCCGTCAGCGGATGTTATGGAAAACGGCTGTATCCACAGGTCGCCGGCATGGAATATGGTCTTGCCGCCGGCATTTACCAGGAACGCTGTACCCATGTCAGTAGAGGGCAGAGCCTGCACCTTTACACCTATATTCCCGAAATCCAGCGTGTCTCCGCCCTTTACGAAGAAGCAGCGGTCGTCAAGTCCCGGGATCTGCTGTTCCAGCCTTTCCACCAGGTATGTGAAATCCTTCTCAGAACTGCTGTCGATGCCTATAACAAAGGATATCTTCTCAAAGGAGTCCATAAGGTGGAAGATATGCCTGTTGAAATGGTCGGAGTGCATATGTGATATGAACACGATAAGCGGCTTGTCACGGCGTGTGGGAGGGAGCTTTCCGATGTAGCAGTCAAAAATAAGTGTAGCATCCGGAAGCTGGAGCCAGAATCCGCTCTGACCAAGAAACTTTCCCCTTACCGATGTATCCGTTACGGTGCGCTCCGCAGCGGACAGATCAAGGTAATCGCCTTTATCTATGCCGTGATCGAACCAGTGCGGGTATGGGATGCCGGTGATCCAGCAGTAGCCCAGCCCTTCAAGGTTTCCCTTGCTCCATTTGCCGGTGAGCCTGCTGCCGAAGTCGTATGTACCGTTCTCAAAGGGCACTTCCGGTTCGATCTTTTCAGCAAGGCGCAGCTCGCCCTTACCATCACGCAGTTCATCCTTCCACTGTCCTGTGTATACGCTCCCGTCAGTATAGTACATGGTGCCTGTGCCGTTGATCTTGTCATTGTAGAATTCACCTACGTAGCGCCTGCCGTCCTTCCAGGTATACTCGCCTTCTCCGGACCTCTTCTCGTCCTTCCACTGACCTGTGTATACATCTCCGTTGGCACAGTACATAGTACCTGTCCCGTTTATCTTGTCACTGCGGAATTCTCCGGTATAGCGCTGACCGGATTTCCAGGTGTACTCGCCCAGCCCGGACTTCTTTTCATCCTTCCACTGACCTGTGTACACACTTCCGTCAGTGTAATATATCGTTCCTGAGCCTTCGATACGGTCATTGTTGAATTCGCCTACATAACGCTGACCGTTCTTCCAGATGTATTCTCCCTGACCGCAGCGCATAGAATCAGCTGTTTCGCCCTTATAGCTGTCACCGTTGTCATAAATACACTCATTGTATTCCTTATACATATTATTTCATCCTTCCGTAGGATCTGATTTGCTCCGGAGGGTGCAGATCCTAATTTAATTATACCTCTTTACAATATACCTGTCAACAAAAACTGTAAAATATTATTACGCATTTTGTTAATTCTGCATTTATGTCTAATCGGCAGAAGTTATCTTTGTGCATTATGCAGATTTGTTAATTGCATGGTTAAAACGCCGTAATACAGCCGAAAACATTTACCATAGAAGCCGGAGATAAAGATAAAATTATTTTCTTTATTGTGCTCCGCTGCGTACATACTGCAATATCTGCCGCAGCTTCCTTGTGAACCAAAAATAAAGGAACTGTAAACAAAATGCTTGACAAAATCTGAGAACTATGTTATTATTATATTCAGAGCATGGATCTATGCCTGCTCAAATTTATTTTCAGGATGAATTCCGAAATATAGATGTGCGGGCCCTGTGCAATAAGACACCGTGAACCATGTCAGGCGGGAGACCGAGCAGCATTAAGCGGACCGTTTTGTGTGCCGCAGTAAGCCTGCACA
>DNLQ01000122.1 GCA_003488415.1 Ruminococcus sp.
CCCGTTGACATAATGACAAGAGTGACCTACGAGCTTTCAAGATTCGGCGCTTCAAGAGTCATCGGTACCGGTACTTCACTGGATACCGCAAGACTCCGCTATCTCCTGGGAGACTACTTCACCGTTGATCCCAAGAACATCCACGCCTACGTTATGGGTGAGCACGGAGACAGTGAATTCGTTCCCGTATCACAGGTCATGCTTGCCACCAAGCAGGTGTCCGAGATACTTGAATCCGGCGACAATGACTACTGCATGGACGATATGGAGAAGATAGAGGAACAGGTGCGTACTGCCGCATACAGGATAATCGAGGCAAAGCGTGCGACATACTACGGTATAGGTATGGCGATAACACGTATCGTAAAGGCTATACTCGGCGACGAGAACAGCGTACTCACTGTTTCCGCAAAGCTGTGCGGAGAGTACGGCAACCGCGGAGTATTCATCGGAGTGCCCTGCATCATAGGCAGGAACGGTGTAAAGCAGATACTTGAGCTGTCACTCACACAGGAGGAAATGGATAAGTTCAACGAATCCGCTGCAATACTGGAAGAGAACTTCAACGGTCTGAAGCTGTGATATATAACTATTAACATGAAAAGCCCGGACAAAAGTCCGGGCTTCTTTTATCACTTTACATTGAGACTGCTGAATGCGTCCTCTACCTTTTTCTCGTCGGGAGCCTTTGTAAAGCTGCTGACAATGGGTACAAGTATCAGTGAGAGTATCATCGTGAATGCTCCTGCGTTGATAGGTGACAGGAGATTCAGCGGGCATCCCATATCCTTGACTGCCTGTACAACTCCGCTGAATGCACTGATGTTAAGGCTGAACAGCATCATGTGGATTATAGTAATGCCGACGCCTGTGAAGAAGCTCACCCAGCAGGCTGCCGGACTTGCCTTCTTCAGGAAGAGTCCGTACAGGAACGGTCCCAGGAATGCACCGGAGAGTGCTCCCCAGGAGTATGACATCAGGGTGGAAATAGATGCGTTCTTGTTGCAGGCGATTATTACTGAGATAAGCAGGAATACTGCGATGAATATACGCATAACGAGCATCTGCTTCTTATCGTCGAAGTTCTTTACACGAGGCCTGATAAGATCGTTTGTAAGAGTTGAGCTTGATGTGAGTACCAGTGAGGAAAGAGTGGAAAGTGATGCAGAGAGAACAAGTACTACTACAAGACCGATAAGGAGATTCGGGAGAGCCTGGTGGAGAAGTGCAGGTACCATAGTATCAAATACAGGCTTGCCGTTAGCACCGGTCTCGATGAACGCCTTGTCTGATGTATCAGCAGGATCAAGTGTGCAGTAGAGTCTCACGAAGCCGCCCATGAAGTATGAACCGCCGGCAACTACAATAGCAAAAAGTGTTGATATGATCGCACCCTTCTTTATAGCCTGCTCGTCCTTGATGGCGTAGAACTTCTGCACCATCTGAGGAAGTCCCCAGGTACCCAGTGAAGTGAGTATCACAACTCCCAGGAGGTTGATCGGATCAGGTCCGAACAGTGATCCCAGTTTTCCGTCCTCAGTCATGGACTTCAGTGAATCAACTGCGGCAGAGAAGCCGTTCTTCTTCTGTACTGTAAGTGCAACGACTGTTCCGATACCTATAAGCATGATGATGCCCTGTACGAAGTCATTGAGTGCGGTAGCCTTGTATCCGCCGAGAGTAACGTACAGTGCGGAGAGTACTGCCATAAGTATGATTATTATTGTAGCGCCGTTCTCACCAAGGTCGAATACCATGCCGAAAAGACGGGAGAGTCCGTTGTATACCGATGCTGTGTAAGGGATAAGGAAAACGAACACTATCAGCGCAGATGCTGTTTTCAGGGCGCTGCTGTCAAAGCGCTTGCCGAAGAAGTCCGGCATTGTCCTTGCGTCGATGTGGTTTGACATCAGCCTTGCACGCCGTCCGATAAGGAAGAACGGGATAAGACTTCCGATGATGGCATTTCCGATACCTACCCATGAAGCGGAGAGTCCGTACATCCAGCCGAACTGTCCGGCATAGCCGATGAATACAACGGCGGAGAAGTAGGTGGTGCCGTAGGAGAAGGCTGTCAGCCAGGAGCCGACGTTTCTTCCGCCTAACATAAAGTCATTTGTGGATTTGGTGTGCTTGGAGGTGTAGAAGCCGATACCAAGCATTGTAGCTACATACAGTGCCAGGATGACGAAGGTTGCGGCTTTTGAACCCATGTAGATCACTGCCTTTCTGATGTTTTGATTGTATAAACCGATACAGCTTTAAATTGATAAAGTTTACACCTATTATAATACATTTCCGGACATTTGTCAATAGGATTTTACTATTTTAAACAATTATATCACGCCGTAAGTTAGTATATAATAACCCATTGTTCCTTCAAACTGAAAAAGACATCTTAAAGCCAGCCGGAGGTCATAAAAAGGACATATACAGGTGCTATAATATAAACATCAAAGATACAGGAGCTGCTATATCAATGAAAAAAATACTGCTTATTGAGGACGATCTCCAGATATGCGAGGTCATAACAGATTACTTTTCCGGTAAGGGAACACAGGTGAAATCTGTCCGGACAGGCGACAGAGCCATAGAGCTGATACACCGGGGCTTAGATGATACCGGGCTTGTGCTCCTTGACATAATGCTGCCGGGAGCTGACGGGTTCACCATATGCCGGGAGCTGAGAAAGCAGAGCGACATACCATTGATATTCATAACTGCCCGGGGCAGAGAGGAGGATATACTCCTGGGGTACGATCTGGGCTGTGATGACTACATCGTGAAGCCCTTCCTGCTGTCGGCACTGTACCGCAAGTGTGAGGCGCTGATAAAGCGTGCCGGAGCGGATACCGGAAAGGCGCTGGAGTGCGGCAGCATTCGCCTTGACACCCGTACACTCTGCTGCTATGCGGACGGTCAGGAGGTGGAGCTGCCGCCTAAGGAGTTCGCTATACTGAGATACCTCCTTGAGCATGAGAACTGGGTAGTTGACCGTGAAACCCTGCTGAGCCGGGTGTGGGGGTATGACTACTTCGGAAGCGACCGTGTGGTCGACAGTCATATAAAGAAGCTGCGAAAAGCCCTTGGCAGCTCCGGAGCGCAGATAAAGACTCTGGTGGGCAGGGGGTACAAGCTGACAAAATAAGGAGTGGTACTATGAAAAAGCGCAATAATATACACGCAGGAAAAAGAGAGAGCTTCTGGAAGATCTTCGGCAGGTCCTCAATAGCAGCCATAATACTGACGGCGCTGTTCTGCCTGTTTCTGAGAGAGTTCGTTTCCTTCTTCATATACGATATGATATTCTCGCCCATGATAAACGAGAACATTTCACATCTGCAATCACGCATATCCCTTGCTGACAGTACCGACAGAGAAGAAGAGATACAGGCTCAGCTGTGCCGCTATACATTTTTTGAAGGCGGTATCGAGCAGAACTGGTTCCCGACGATAACATCTTCTCTGGACGGAAATACAGCATTTTCCGCTATCCTTGACAAGAATGATAAAGTGGTCATGGATAATCGTGTAATGTTTCTGAGTGACCTTATTTTTGAAAAGGGAAAAGAAGCCGGTAACGGCACTTACCGCTGCGACTTCAACGGGATGGACATACCGGAGCTTAAAGAGATCTACAAGGAGTACTACAACCCAGGCGGCTACAGGGGCGCATGGGTCAAACTGAACAGTGCCGTTGTGAATAAGGAAACGAAGGAGTTTTACCCCACCGAGCTTGAAGTCCATGTATACAGAATAGATAAGAAGAGCTATCTGAGTGTGGAGGAATTCACAAAGACGTATACTCCTGATCCCGGTGACTTTGAGGGTGAGCTTATAGAGTTTGCAGGTCTGTCAGAAAAAGGAGCAAAGGAAAAATATCCCGTTGCTGCGATCACAGGCTTCTGGGGTGCTGACGAGGAAGCGGTAAAGGCTATTGATGATTTTATCGCAGGTGAAACAACTGACGATACATCACAATACAACTCCTATTTCCAGGAGTCATCGGATAAGCTGTCATATCAGCGCCGAAGTACAATATATATCGGCGGTGAAGAGCATACCCTTGAGGTGAGATTCTTTGCAGACAAGTGGAGCTATGGTACAAAGAAATTCGTGATACTTGGTACTGTATGTGCCTTCTGCGTATTGATGCTGATCGCATTCCTCCGGAGCTGGCGGAAGAACGTCATCAACAAGGCACGGTACGCCTTTGAGGACTACCAGAAGTCGCTGACCAACAACCTCGCCCATGACATAAAGACTCCCCTGGCGGCTATCGGAGGATATGCGGAAAATCTGCTGGAGGAGTGCGGCAGCGAAAAGGAGAGGAAGTACCTGACTGCCATTATGGAAAACGTATCCTACACCGACAGTCTCGTCAGCCGGACACTTGAGCTGAACAGGAGCTTCGATGCAGGAAAGCTGTCTCCCACGGAGTTCAGTGTCCGTGAACTGGCAGAGGAGACTGCTGAGAAGTATATGGTGCGGCTGGAGGAACAGGATACGGAGCTGCACATTGACGGTGACGGTCAGCTCAGAACAGACCGTGATATGTTTTTGACCGCAGTGGAAAACCTTATCTCAAATGCAGTGAAGTACACACGTCCCGGCGGACGTATAGACATAAAGGCTGACGGAAAGCATCTGACCGTCACCAATGACGTGGCGGCGAAGGTGGATACCACAGACCTGACCATGCCGTTCGTCAAGGGTGACAAGGCTCGCAGCGACCGTTCCTCCGGCGGACTGGGACTTTCTATCGCAAAGCAGTCCCTCGGACGTCTCGGCTACAGTCTTGACATAAGCTGCACCGATACAAAATTCACCGCACGGATAAAATACTGACACCTTGTCTCCCCCGATTTCTCAGCAAAGAAGGAGACAAGATCACATAAAAACAGCCGCAGCACTCCTGAACTTCATCAGGGATGCTGCGGTTTTCATCAGTTATTAAACAGCAAACTTTAGTTTGCATATGTATGAGGTACTTTATAGTAAGTGACGTTCATTATAATATTTCAAGCAGTTTCCTGCGCATAAGGGTAAAGTCGAAAACATCAAGTCTTCCGTTGCCGTTAAGGTCGGCAGCTTTCCAGTCGGCGACTTCGGCGCTATTGTCTCCCAGAAGCCACTTCTGTACGGTTACTGCGTCAGCTATTCCGAATACACCGTCACCGTTTGCGTCGCCGGACTTCTTCTCAGGCTCAGTCACAGGTTCTGTAGTCACAGGCTTGGTGGCAGCCTCGGTCACAGGCGCTGTAGTTACAGGCTTGGTGGCAGCCTCGGTCGC
>DNLQ01000150.1 GCA_003488415.1 Ruminococcus sp.
GAGGACTCAATGGGCGGCGGTCTTTACGGAAAGATAGAGCTTTAAACGATGTGCATGGGGGACGAAAGTCCTCCATGTTTTGTATCCGCAGATCATAAAGTTTTACGTGGTGCTGGATCTGCATCACGTTTCTGAGGAGTGATAATATGCCGGCAGCCGCCGCAATCTCTACACCTAATGCCGCAGGAGGTCTTGCGGTCATACGTATCTCCGGCAGCTCAGCCCTGACTGTGGCTGAACGTATCTTCCGCCCCTTCGCAGGTAAGTCCGTAGCCGCTATGCCCGGATATACCTGCGCTTACGGCATGGCTCACGACGGGGACGACGACATCGACGACTGCATCCTCACCGTGTTCCGTGCCCCCCATAGCTACACCGGCGAGGATACTGCCGAGATCTCCTGCCACGGGGGACTCTATGTCTCAAAGCGTATCCTCCGTGCAGCCCTGAAATACGGCGCAGATCCGGCAAGTCCCGGCGAGTTCACCCGTCAGGCGTTCCTCAACGGCAAGCTGGATCTCACTCAGGCGGAGGCAGTCATGGACATTATCTCCGCTAAGGGCGAGCGTGAGCTGAAAGCCGCTGAGTCCCTTCGTGAAGGTTCGGTTTTCCGCCGTGCGGAGGAGTGCTCCGGGACTCTTATGCGCATCCTCGGAGACCTTGCGGCATGGGCTGACTACCCCGAGGACGACATCCCCGAGGTCGAGCCGGAGTCCCTTGTCCGTGACCTTGACCGTGTCCGAAGCAGTCTCAGCTCCCTTGTGGAGCATTACGATGCCGGACGGCTTGTCCGTGAGGGTGTCCCCACTGTCATCGTGGGACGTCCGAATGTGGGAAAATCCACGCTTTTCAACTGTCTCAGCGGCTGCGAGCGCAGCATCGTCACCGATATCGCCGGCACTACCCGTGACGTGATCGAGGAAACTGTCATGCTGGGGGACATCGCTCTGCGCCTTGCCGATACTGCCGGCATCCACGACACTGACGACCGCATCGAGGGCATCGGCATCGGTTTTGCGGAGAAAATGCTCGGTCAGGCGGAGCTTGTGATAGCTGTCTTTGACGGAGGCTGTCCTCTCACGGCGGACGATCTTGCACTAATTAACAAAATTAACAATAAAAACTGTGTGGCTGTAGTGAACAAATCCGACACTCCCCAGCAGCTTGACTCGGATGTGCTCCGGGAGAAAATTAAACATATAGTATATCTTTCCGCAAAGAAGAATGACGGTATCGACAGGCTCCAGGCTGCTCTGGAGGACATTTTCAAGCTGTCCCCGGACACTCTCGGCGCTGTTACAGTTGCCAACGAACGTCAGAAAAGCTGCATTGAATCCGCTGTCAGCAGCATTGACGCCGCTCTTGCCGCACTGAAAAACGGCGAGCTGCTGGATGCGGTCACTGTCCTTGTGGACGAAGCGGAGCAGAGTCTCCTGAGACTTACGGGTAAAAAGGTCACGGATGCCGTGGTGGACGAGGTGTTCTCACGGTTCTGTGTCGGAAAATAATGTTCCACGTGGAACAATTTGTGAGGAACTGTTATGTCGTATTTTATGGGTGAATTTGATGTTGCAGTAGTCGGCGCAGGTCATGCAGGCGTTGAAGCTGCCCTTGCCGCCGCAAGACTGGGATGCAGGACGGTGCTTTTTACGATCTCACTGGATCAGATCGCCAATATGCCCTGTAATCCGTCTATCGGAGGTACTGCCAAGGGGCATCTTGTGCGTGAGATCGACGCTCTGGGCGGCGAAATGGGCAGAGCTGCGGACAGGTGTTTCATTCAGAGCCGTATGCTCAACCGTGGAAAAGGCCCTGCGGTTCACAGTCTCAGGGTGCAGGCTGACCGTATGAAGTACCACGAATACATGAAGGAGGTCTGCGAAAAGCAGACTGGACTGTACGTAAAACAGGCTGAGATCAGCGGTATTATCTGCGAAAACGGCTGTATTTCGGGTGTTACCACCTCTCTCGGTGCGGAGTACAGGGTGAAGGCGGTCATCATTGCAACCGGCACTTACCTCAAGGGCAAGATACACATTGGCGAGACTTCCTACGAAAGCGGCCCCGATTCGGCACTTCCGGCGAAGCTCCTGTCGGAGAGTCTGAGGGAAAACGGCGTGGAGCTGCGGAGGTTCAAGACCGGTACTCCCTGCCGTGTCAACAAGCGGAGCATTAATTTCAGTGTCCTGGAGCGTCAGGACGGCGATGAAAGGATAGTCCCGTTCTCCTTTGACACGCCCACAGAGGGACTTAGAAATCAGGTGAGCTGTTACATCTCTTATACAAATAGTAAAACTCACGAGACCATACTTGCAAACCTTCACAGGTCCCCCCTTTACTCCGGACGGATAGAGGGTGTGGGCCCCAGATACTGTCCGTCAATCGAGGACAAAATAGTCCGCTTTTCCGATAAGCCCAGGCATCAGCTCTTTATCGAGCCAATGGGACTGACCACCGAGGAGTACTACCTCCAGGGAATGTCCTCGTCACTGCCGGAGGACGTTCAGCTTCAGTTCCTGCGGACTATCAAGGGACTTGAAAACGTGGAGATAATGCGTCCGGCTTATGCGATAGAGTACGATTGCTGCGATCCCCTACAGCTCCTTCCCACACTGGAATTCAAGAAAGTGCCGGGACTCTACGGCGCAGGGCAGTTCAACGGAAGCTCCGGATATGAAGAAGCTGGAGCACAAGGTATTGTGGCAGGCATTAACGCAGCACTCAAAATATTGGGCAAAGAGCCGATGATACTTGACAGGGCAAGCTCCTACATCGGGACTCTCGTGGACGACCTTGTGACCAAGGGCTGCTCCGATCCCTACCGCATGATGACCTCACGCAGCGAGTACAGACTGCTGCTGCGGCAGGATAATGCCGACCAGAGGCTTATGCCGATAGGTCACGGGATCGGACTTATCAGCGACGAGAGGTACGAAAAGCTCCTTGAAAAGCAGTCCCTGACCGAAAAGGAGATAAAGCGCATCCGCTCCGCCAATCTTGCGCCCTCTTCGGAGCTTAACGCAATGCTGGAGGAGCACGGTACAGCTCCCCTGACGACCGGCTGCAAGGCTGCGGATCTGATACGCCGTCCCCAGCTTGGTTATAACGATATTGCTCCCTTTGATACTGCACGTCCCGAGCTTCCGGAGGACGTGTGCGAGCAGGTGGAGCTGCAAATAAAGTACGAAGGCTACATTGAAAAGCAGCTTGAACAGGTTGCTGCAATGCGTAAGCTGGAGTCACAGAAGCTGCCGCAGGATATGGATTATTCTAAGGTTTACGGGCTCAGACTGGAGGCTGCCGAGAAGCTGAACAAAGTCCAGCCCCTGTCTCTGGGACAGGCATCCCGTATTTCGGGAGTCTCACCGGCTGATGTGTCAATGCTTGCAGTGTGGCTGCACAAGTCCCGGGGAGTGTGATTTAGCATGGATTTTGAATTTTATTGCTCTCTGTTTTCCCGGTACGGACTGGAGATCACAGAGGAAAAATACGAGAAGTTTGAGAAGTATTCGGCGTTCCTTGTGGAGTACAATCAGAAGGTGAACCTGACGGCGATAACCGATCCGCAGGAGATCGTGGTCAAGCACTTCCTGGATAGCTGCCTTCTGCTGAAATATGCCGATATTCCGGACGGTGCGGCACTTATTGACGTGGGAACGGGTGCAGGATTTCCCTCTGTGCCGCTGAAGATCATGCGTCCGGACATAAAAATCACCCTTCTTGACAGTCTTGCAAAGAGGATCACCTTCCTGCAAAAGCTCTGTGAGCTTATTGGCGAGGATGCGGATTTCATTCACGGACGTGCCGAGGACTTCGGAAAAATGCCGGAATATCGGGAAAAATTTGAAGCCGCCACTGCGAGAGCTGTAGCAAATATGTCACTTCTCTCCGAGTTCTGCCTGCCATTTGTGAAACCCGGCGGAGCGTTCTTTGCGCTGAAAGGGCATTCCGAGGACATCTCAGCCGGCGATAATGCGGTAAAGCTGCTGGGCGGCGAGATCGTGGACACTATCGGGTACGAACTGAACGGGGACAAGCGGAGCATCGTTTGTGTAAGTAAAATATCGCAGACTCCGACAAAATACCCACGCAACAGCGCTCAGATCAAGAAGAGAGCGCTGTAAAAAGCCGATAAATTGACGATAAATGTGCCCGGATGACGATTCCGGGTACTTTTTTTGTGTGGATGCTATTTCCCGGCTGTGCTACAATTGACTTACAGGGCGAGTCCCGAGTAAGAACAAGAGGTGCAGAAATGGCAGGATTTTTAAATTTCACAAGAGAAAAGCAGGTAAATAAGGTGATCGAGGTGGAGGTGGGACGCATCATCCCTAATCCCGACCAGCCCAGGAGAAAGTTTCAGGACAGCGATCTGGCAGCTCTGGCGGAGTCCATAATGCAGAACGGCATCCTCCAGCCACTTTCGGTGCGGAAAGCCGGGGACTACTTCGAGCTGATCGCCGGTGAAAGGAGGCTCCGGGCAGCAAAACTCTGCGGACTTGAAGCCGTTCCGTGTATCGTACACGAGATAAGTGACCGCAGCTCCGCAATTCTGGCGCTTGTGGAGAACATTCAGCGTCAGGACCTGTCATTCTTTGACGAGGCGGCAGCTATCGAGAAGCTGATAACCTACTACGGCATGACTCAGGAGGATGCTGCGTCGAAGCTGGGGAAGGCGCAGAGTACCATTGCAAACAAGCTGCGGCTGCTGAGACTGACTCCCCCGGAACGTGATCTTATCATCAAAAACAACCTCACCGAGCGCCACGCACGGGCATTGCTGCGGCTTGCAAGTCCCGAGGAGAGACTTGGCATCCTTGAAAAAGTCATCGCCAACACCCTCAACGTTGACAAGACTGAAAAGCTCATCGACGACTACATCGGCATGAAGCATGAAAAGGCGAGCTACAAGAAGCGTTCAAGGGTGTTTCAGAACGTCAGGCTCTTTGTGAACACCATTAACCGTGCGATCGAGACTATGCAGGCGTCCGGCATCCAGGCGGACTCCCGGAAGATACAGAGCGACGACTACATAGAATACAGGGTGCGGATCCCGATAATCAAGTGAATTGTTCCACGTGAAACATTCTGCAAATTGTTTCACGTGGAACATTTTTGTGCCTGCGGAATGCTTATTTTACTCTGGCGGCTGAATATCAGTAAATACAAGGGGGACTTGTTATAAAAATGTATCTCTCCCCCGCCGAAGGCGGGGGAGAGATACGAAAAACAAAAGCGGAGTTATTATATTGCATATCAATAAGATCCGCCATACATACTCCGGCTGTCTTGTGCTGTGAAGCATTCAGTTTTTTGCGGAACCTTCAGCAATTGTTCCACGTGGAACATTCCGGAATTATAACAGATAGGTCATTTTTATGTCCGGAAAACGTACAAAGTGATGAAAATGTTCCATGTGGAACAAAATATCCCCGTAATGTATTTACAAATCAAGCCGGGAGTGCTATAATAATAGTATACCATCGCCGTAAGGCGGTATACGAAAGGAAGATCCCTATGGGAAAAATAATTGCAGCCGCAAATCAGAAGGGCGGTGTAGGAAAATCTACCACTGTTGTCAACCTTGCTGCTTACCTCGGCTCCCGTGGCTTCAAGGTGCTGTGTATTGACGCCGATCCCCAGGGCAATACCACTACGGGCTTCGGCATTTCAAAGAAAAATGCCGCACTTTCCACCTACGAGATAATCACCGGCAAGGCAAGGATAATAGAAGCTGTAGTGAAAACAAGCTGCGAAAATGTGGAGCTTGTGCCTGCAAACGAGCAGCTTGCAGGTGCGGAACTGGAGCTCGTTGATGCGGAAAACCGTGTGAACAGGCTTAAAATGGCGCTTCTCAACGTCAGGGACGACTATGACTATATCTTCATCGACTGCCCTCCGGCTCTGGGTACTATCACTATCAATGCCCTGGTAGCCTGCGACAGTATTATTGTTCCCATGCTTGCGGAGTTCTATGCCCTGGAGGGACTTTCCCAGCTCAGCAACACCATCAAGATAGTGAGAAACAGCTATAATCCGTCACTTGACATTGAGGGGATACTCTTTACTATGTTCGACGGCAGGCTCAATGTCTCCAATGAAGTGGTGGCAGAGGTGGAGAAGTACTTCTCAGGCAAGGTATTCAAGACTCGTATCCCGAGAAATGTCCGAATCTCCGAGGCTCCCAGCCACGGACTGCCCGTAATGTACTATGACAGGAACTCAAAGGGTGCGGAGGCTTACGAGCTTTTAGGTCATGAACTCCTGGGAGAGCCTCTGAAACTGAAAGAGAAGAAGCGCAGAGGCATCTTTTCGTTTAAAAAATCCAATTGAAAGGAAGTCCGGTTGACCGGGGTGAAGAAAAATGGCTAAGGGTGGATTAGGAAAAGGTCTTGACAGCCTTTTTATGGATAACTCCGCCGATATACAGGTGAAAAAGACGCTCAGAGTCTCGGAGATCGAGCCTAACCGTGACCAGCCCAGAAAGAGTTTCAGCGAGGACGCTATCGCTGCACTTGCAGACTCTATCCGTGAGCATGGCATGATCCAGCCGATACTTGTCAGACCTCTCCCCTCCGGCGGTTATCAGATAGTTGCCGGAGAACGCCGCTGGAGAGCTGCAAGAATGCTGGGACTGGATGAAGTTCCCGTGAGCATCCGTGAGTTTAGCGACTCTCAGACCATGCAGATCGCTATTATCGAGAACCTCCAGAGAGAGAACCTCAATCCCATTGAGGAGGCAAGCGGCTACAGCGAGCTTATGGAGAAGTACGGCATGACTCAGGACGAGGTTGCAAGGCTGGTTGGCAGGTCACGTTCAGCTATCGCAAATTCAGTCCGTATGCTGGCTCTGCCGGAGAAAGTGCAGAAAATGATCGAAAACGGAGACATCTCCGCAGGTCACGCAAAGGCACTTCTTGCCTTCTCAGACGAAAAGCTGCTGATGCAGACTGCACAGAAGGCTGCCGGCGGCGGTATGACAGTCCGTCAGGTGGAGAAGCTGGCACAGCAGGACGAGAACGCACGTTCTTCGGACGATGCTGCCGACCGCCGTATCGACAACTATTTCGTCGAAATGGAGCTGTCACTGAAAGAGCGTCTGGGACGCAAGGTGAAGATCGACTACGGCAGGAATAAGGGCGTGTTAGTCCTTGAATTTTATGACAAAGAAGACCTTGCAGGGCTTGCAGAGCTTCTGGCAGGGGAAGAATAAAGGAGTTAGTTAAAATGTTAGACATTAATTTTGTACGAGAGAATCCCGATGCGGTCAAGGAGAACATCAGAAAGAAGTTCCAGGACGATAAGATACCGCTGGTCGATCAGATCTTAGAGCTGGACAAGAAGTTCCGCAGCGCAAAGGTACAGGCTGACGAGCTCAGAAGCAGACAGAACAAGCTCTCCAAGCAGATCGGCACACTGAAGGCTCAGGGCAAGGAGGACGAGATCGAGAAGACCAAGGCTGAGATCGCTGAGATCCCCGGAAAGCTGGAGGAGCTTGAGAAAATAGAGAGGGAGTCCGAGGCTGAGAGAACAAAGCTGATGATGGTGATACCCAATATCATTGATCCCAGCGTTCCCATCGGCAAGGACGACAGCGAGAATGTGGAGGTTGAGCGCTTCGGCGATCCCTTCGTACCTGAGTTTGAAGTTCCCTATCACGTTGACATCATGGAGAAGCTCAACGGCATCGACATCGACAGCGCAAGACGCACCAGCGGTCAGGGATTCTACTACCTCTGCGGTGACATCGCACAGCTCCAGAGCTGCATCCTGTCCTATGCCCGTGATTTCATGATCGACAAGGGATTCACATACTATATCCCGCCTTTCATGATCCGCAGCAACGTAGTTACAGGCGTTATGTCCTTTGACGAAATGGAGAACATGATGTACAAGATAGAGGGCGAGGATCTGTACCTGATAGGCACTTCCGAGCATTCTATGATAGGTAAGTTCATTGACACTGTAACTCCCGAGGAGGAGCTGCCGAAGACTCTCACCAGCTACTCCCCCTGTTTCCGCAAGGAGGTTGGCGCTCACGGCATGGAGGAGCGTGGTGTATACCGTATCCACCAGTTTGAGAAGCAGGAAATGGTCGTTGTCTGCAAGCCTGAGGAGTCCATGGAATGGTTTCACAAGCTGTACAGCTACACTGTTGAATTCTTCCGCACTCTTGATATACCTGTCCGCACTTTAGAGTGCTGCTCCGGTGATCTTGCAGATCTGAAGGTAAAGAGCCTTGACGTTGAGGCATGGTCTCCCCGTCAGAAGAAGTATTTTGAGGTGGGAAGCTGTTCAAATCTTGGTGATGCACAGGCTCGCCGTCTGAATATCAAGGTAAAGACTGCTGACAAGAAGAAGTACTTTGCTCACACACTGAATAATACCGTTGTAGCACCTCCGAGAATGCTTATCGCATTCCTTGAGAACAACCTCAACGAGGACGGTTCTGTTCGTATTCCAAAGGCGCTCCAGCCCTATATGCGTAAGGATGTAATTAAGGTGCCTGAGAAGAAGTAAGCGGAAAGATGATAAATGTAAAGCCATAGTATCCCACGATACTATGGCTTTTTTATATCCCTGTGGGACTTTACTCCCTGCCGCACTGTATATCTGCCATTTTTGCCGCATTGCACAGCGCCATGGCGAACACTCCCACAGTACCGCCGAAGAGAGTACCAACGATGAAACCGGTCATACCATACACCTCCCGTATATAGTATGCCCGGAGGTGAGAAAAGTAAACGCCCCGGACGTCCGGGGCG
>DNLQ01000207.1 GCA_003488415.1 Ruminococcus sp.
CATTCAAGTATATACTCGATAGGATTGTTCACAGGATCCTCACCTGCTTCGATAGCAAGTCTCTTGTGTCCCATATCCTGGAGTGCGATAACTTCGTCACGCACTTCCTCCTGAGTCAGCTTCTTTCTGGGTATCTCCTTGTTCTGTACATGATAGGGACAGTATACACACTTGTTAACGCAGTAGTTGGAGAGATACAGCGGTGCGAACATTACTATCCTGTCGCCGTAGAAAGCCTCCTTGATCTCACGGGCAATAGCGTATATCTTTTCGTCCATTTCCGGCAGGTCACAGGCAAGAAGTACACTTGCCTCACGGTGAGTAAGTCCCGGACATTCCACTCCTCTGCCGGTCTTCTTCGGACGTGCCTTCTCCAGCAGCGACTCGATAAGCTCCCTGTCGTGCTTATGCTCGTCGGCATAGGCAAGAGTAGCCTTTATTTCTTCGTCGCTTATAAATTCTTCAGCCTTTAATGATCTTATGTCGTACATATATATTACCTCCGTTTTATTTTTTTGATATTGCAGCCTTTACCGATACTCCCTGTATCTGTCCAAGGCGTCCGGTGAGACAGCTTATCCGGTCAGGAGTCGCATCAAGCGCCACCGAGATCAGTGAGATCCCCCGTTCCCTATACGGCAGTCCCATGCGTCCTATTATCATGTCGCTGTAGTCATGCAGTACCCGGTTCACTTCCGTGACAGCATCCTGCTCGTCTATGACTATTGCTGCCACAGCTATGCGTTTTTCTTCCAAATTAAAACCCCCTTTCCTTCAGCTCCCTGACAAGCCGAATGTAAAACTCAGTGATGTCAGAAATGTGGTATTCGTCCGGCGGCGGCTTCCGGCTAAGTCTCCTGCGCCTGAGATCCGCCTCGTCACAGTGGGATATGCCTCTTCTTCCTGTACCCGTAAAGACTCCCAGAAACTCGCCGTGCTGTACCTCAGCAGGAGTGAGAAACCCGTCGCTGCACCCGTTCAGCGCTCTGACTCCAAGATACGGAATGGTCATTATCCCGTCGCTGAAGGCATTTTTCATAAGAAACGCACAGCTCCGGTACAGCACTCTGTCATCATCCGGATTAAGCCTGTTGAACTCCGTCATGTACTCCCTCGTGAGCTGCCGGAAGCAGGCGTTCGTGTCAGGTTTGCGGTCTCCGGTGAGCCTGTGAAAGAAGTCTGTTACCTTTGCCGCAGTCCAGATAAGAACCTTCGGCAGCTTCATCAGCTTATCCATAGTCACTGATCCGTTGTGGGGAGTGCTTATTGTGGTAAGTGAAGCTATCTTTCCGCCATATCCCATTGTGGAGATAAGATACCTTATCTCCATGCCGCCCTTGCTGTGTGCGATGACGTTCACCTTCTCAGCACCAGTCTCCTTTAGTATCCTGTCAACTGCTACGGCAAGTATCCCGGCGTTGTATTCAACCGATGCGTTGCCGTCCTGACCGCCGTGGAATACCTTTGCACCATGCTCCCTCAGCACTCCCGGTATCCTTCCCCAGTAACCTATCTTTCCGTCACGGAATCCCATGCCGTGTACCAGCAGTACCGGGTACTTTACTGTGCATTCTCCAGCCATAATGATCCTCCGGAAATAAAAAAGTCCGCCCGTGGGCAGACAGAATCAGCTTATATCCAAGCGTCACAGTGCCCTCCGGTAACAGAGCCTCGCCCTGCTGCCCGATAACAAGTGTAAGTTGTAGCCGCCGGCAAGCGAATGAGATCCGCCTGTCCGCTGTTAATATTATAACACACTGCGTACTGAAAGTCAATTTTAAATGTTAGCAACAACTAATTGCCTGTGCTGAAAATATTTTTTTGAAACTACTGGACAAATCATTCACCATATGTTATAATATGTATAGTTATGTTCACACATGAACAGCTTACGTGAGATTTTATAATAGTGAGAGGTGTAACCATGGATCTGTTATCTATTTTTAAAGGCGGACGTTACTTTGATAAGAGTATTGCTCCCAAGTGCGATTACTGTCAGTACGGAAAGCGTGCAAGAGACGGTAACAAAGTTCTTTGCGAGAAGAGAGGACTTATGGATCGTGAATATTCATGCAGCAAGTTCATTTACTCTCCACTGAAGCGTATACCTGTAAAGCAGCTCCGTTTCGTCGGAAGCCTTGCAGATGAGGATATCTATATCGAGTCAGTCAGCGAGCGTGAAGAAAAGGAAGGCGCAAAAAAGGCTGAGGACGCCAATAAAACCGAAAATGCAAAGTCTGAGAATAAGACTGCTGAGAATAACTCTCATGCCGATGAAAACAAGTCCGCTGAGAACAATTCCACTGCCGCTGCTGACAGCTCACCTGCTGCGGCAAAAGCTGAAGCCGAGACTGTTGCTGAGGAAAAGGCTGCTCCTGCACCTGAGCAGCGCTATGTAGGTCTCCACGAGGCTCCCGGTCCGGCTATACCGGCAGAACCTACCGAGGAGGAGAAAAACTACGTCGGACTCCACGAAGCTACTCCCGGAGATAAAAACGACTGAACGTACCACTGCAGCTTTGCCTCACGGCAAAGCTGCTTATATGCGGGTGTGGTGAAACTGGCAGACACGCAAGATTTCGTTGGTGTTACGTTGTTGGAGATTTGCTATGGCTATTTATGTGACTGCAAGAAAAATAGAAGAGAATGACGAGTATGTTATATATGCTTGCGGAAACTCTCCTGAACACCTTAATACAACATTCAGAATTGACAAATCTATTTTAGAAAATGGATTGAACAATCCTCAGTCCCATATTCCTGCAAAAGATATAGTTACTATTTTAAATAATGAACATAAATGTAATTGGATAGCTATTATTGGAAAAATACTTAGATATTACAAAGAATATAGCATTTTTCCTGATAAAATATCTAAAGAATCATAA
>DNLQ01000094.1 GCA_003488415.1 Ruminococcus sp.
TTTGTGCATTTATACAAAGTTGATTCTGCCCCTTGACAGATATATCGAGGTGTGATATACTATATCGCAGAGAGATACATCGTACCTCGATACACAGAACTGCGATACATCGCATCTCAACAGAAAGGAGCTGTCACCATGACCGACAGGATAAGACGTGTGTACGTCCCCATGACCGAGACCGGATTCTACATTCTCTTCTGCTTGCAGAAAGAGATGCACGGCTACAGCATCACTCAGAACGTAAAGGATATGACCGGCGGAGAGGTGGTCATCAGCCCCGGCACTATGTACGGGAGCCTCTCGAAAATGGAAAAGGACGGGCTGATAGCCTTCGTCCGGGAAGAGGACAAGCGCAAGCTCTACCGCATCACTCCGCTCGGTCAGGAAGTACTTGACCTGGAGACCGCACGCATAAGAAGACTCTACAGAAATATCGGAGGTAACGGAAATGGCTGATACAAAAACTGTAAAAAAGGTGTTTACACTGTTCGATTACGACAAGGAAGAAAAGTGGCTGGAGAAAATGCACTCTGAAGGCTGGAAAGTGGAAAGAGTAAACCTCACACGGTACAGATTTGAACGCTGCGAGCCGGAAAAGACTGTATACAGGATAGACTTCTGCGAGGCTCCCGAAGAGGAAAAAGAAAACTATCTTGCTATGTTCAGAGAGTACGGCTGGGAGTACGTGTACGAGATAAACAGCTTCGTATGCTTCCGCCGCTCCGCCGAGGGCATAAGCGAAAAGGAACTGGAGATATTCAGCGACAAGCAGTCAAGGACAGATATGATGCAGCGCATAATCAGACGGAAGCTCCTGCCTCTGCTCACGATCTTCCTCTGCTGCTGCGTACCCAATATATTGAGGATCTTCCCCCTGGGATCCGATGTGAACACAGTAAAAATCCTGCTCGCTGCGGGCTGGACGCTTATCACTCTTGTGTACCTGTCAGTCTTCATCAGATGCTACAGCGGCTACAAACGCAACAAAAAGCGCATAGATAACGGCTGAGATGTGTGAAAGTCTGTAAAAATCCCCAAAATAAGGCGCTGAAATTGGTAAGAGACTGTCAATCCCGAAAAAAATGTGGAAATTGAAGATAAATACTTTATTTTTTTCACCAACTGTAGTATAATGGATGTATAAATGCTTTTAAATAAGTAGGGCGGACTTTCCGGACTGCCCGCAATCATATCCAGAGGTGAAATATGACACGCAGATTATCCCTCGGTATAGACGTAGGCTCAACTACCGTCAAGACCGTTATCACAGACCAGAACGGGAACATACTGTATTCCAGATATCAGCGCCACCTTTCCAAAGTCAAGGAGACCGTGACGGATCAGCTCAAGATCATCAAGGCTGATTACCCGGAGGACAGGTTCACTGTTTGTATAACCGGTTCTGCCGGTCTCGGACTCGCCAACTCCGCCGGTATCCCTTTTGTACAGGAGGTACACGCCGCATTCCTGGCAGTAAAGGAGCGTCAGCCCGATGCTGATGCTGTTATCGAGCTGGGCGGAGAGGACGCTAAGATCATATTCCTCACAGGCGGTGTGGAGCAGCGCATGAACGGCTCCTGTGCAGGCGGTACAGGCGCATTCATAGATCAGATGGCTACTCTCCTGGGCGTTACCTCCGATCAGCTTGACGAGATGTCACTGAGGGCGCAGAAGGTCTATCCCATAGCCTCCCGCTGCGGCGTGTTCGCCAAGTCCGACATACAGCCCCTGCTCAACCAGGGCGCAAGGAAGGAGGACGTGGCTGCAAGTATCTTCCAGGCTGTCGTTGACCAGACTGTCTCCGGACTCGCTCAGGGACGTACTATCGAGGGAAAGGTACTCTTCCTGGGCGGTCCTTTGTTCTTCCTTAAAGGACTCCGCCGCGCCTTCGTGAAAACACTGGGACTCGACGATGAACACGCCGTGTTCCCGGAGGAGGCTCCCGTATTCGTGGCTTACGGCTGCTCGATATACGCCTCTGCTCTGGAGGAGCAGTATACCGTTGCAGAGCTTACGGACAAGCTGGCTGCCGCAAAGTCAACGGACAATATCGTCACCGGAGAACCCCTGTTCCGCTCTAAGGCTGAGTACGACGAGTTCATCGACCGCCACAAGCGCTTCGACCTGGGATACGCCGATATCCGCACCTACAGCGGCGACGCATATCTCGGCATCGACGCCGGCTCCACCACTACAAAGCTGGTGCTTATAACCGATGACGGACGCATCCTCTATCACCACTATTCCTCAAACCTCGGTCAGCCTCTGGACAGGATCTCCGAACAGCTCAGGATCATCTACAGCCAGCTCAATCCGGCTATCACTATCAAAGGCTCTGCCGTTACCGGCTACGGCGAGGATCTTATCCGCTCCGGTCTCTCAATTGACTACGGCATCGTTGAGACCGTGGCACACTTCAAAGCTGCTTCCTACTTCTGCCCCGACGTGGATTTCATCATCGACATAGGCGGTCAGGATATCAAGTGCTTCAAGATAAAGAACCACAGCATCGACAGCATCATGCTCAACGAAGCCTGTTCATCAGGCTGCGGCTCCTTCATACAGACCTTCGCTATGGCTCTGGGCTACGATATCGCAGAGTTCTCACAGCTTGGTCTCTTTGCCGAGCATCCCGTTGATCTCGGCTCACGCTGCACCGTGTTCATGAACAGCTCAGTAAAACAGGCTCAGAAGGACGGCGCTACCGTGGAGGACATCTCCGCAGGTCTGTCCTCCTCTATCATCAAGAATGCGATATACAAGGTGATACGTGCAAACTCCCCGGATGAACTGGGAAAGAATATAGTCGTTCAGGGCGGTACCTTCCTCAATGACGCAGTACTGCGCTCCTTTGAGAAGGAGCTTGGAAGGAATGTCATCCGTCCGGCTATCTCCGGTCTTATGGGAGCCTTCGGGTGCGCTCTCTATGCCCGTGAACGTGCCGGTGAGGACACCGTTTCCTCAATTATCTCCCCGGAAGAACTGGAGAACTTCTCCTATACCTCACGCTCTGCAAAGTGCGGAGGCTGTACAGCCAACTGCCAGCTCAACATCATCAGCTTCGGCAAGGGCAGGCGCTTCATCTCCGGAAACCGCTGTGAAAAGGGCAGCGGTCAGGCAAAGAAGAACAACGTCCCCAACCTCTATGAGTACAAGTACGACAGTATACTCAACCTGGTGAAGGAGGGACAGCCCTCACGTCCCCGTGCCGTTGTGGGACTCCCCCTGGCTCTGGGATTCTACGAGCAGATGCCCTTCTGGCATACGCTGTTCACTTCTCTCGGCTTCGGCACCGTGTTTTCGGACGAGAGCAGCCGTGAGATGTACTACCTCGGACAGCACACCATCCCCTCGGATACCGTATGCTATCCGGCAAAGCTCACCCACGGTCACATAGAATGTCTGCTGGACAAGGGTGTGGACTTCATTTTCTACCCCTGCATGAGCTACAACATCGACGAGGGCGGAAGCGATAACCACTTCAACTGCCCCGTGGTAGCCTACTACCCGGAGCTGCTCCTTGCAAACAACCCGCGTCTGAACGGGAATAACTTCATCCACCCCTACCTTGACCTCAATATCAGAAAGAACGTCATAAAGGTACTCACGAAGTCCCTTGCAAGATACAACATAAAGGGCATGATACCGGAGGCTGTGGACAAGGCTTATGCCGCCATGATGAAGCACCGCCGTGACATTGCAGGCAAGGCTAAGGAGATAATCCGTCAGGCAAGGGCTGAGGGCAGGAACATCATCGTCATCGCCGGACGTCCCTACCACATCGACAAGGAGATAAACCACGGCATCCACAAGCTGGTCACAAGCCTCGGTATGGCTGTCATCACTGAGGACAGCGTTGCAGCTCTGGCAAGGACTCCGGAGCTTGGCGTCCTCAACCAGTGGACTTACCACTCACGCCTGTACCGTGCCGCTCAGTACGTCACCACTCAGCCCGATATGCAGCTTATACAGCTCGTGTCCTTCGGCTGCGGAATAGATGCCGTTACCGGTGACGAGGTGAGAACTATCCTTGAAAGTCACGGAAAGCTGTACACCCAGCTTAAAATTGACGAGATAAACAATCTCGGTGCGGCAAGGATAAGGCTGAGAAGTCTCGTTGCCGCTATGGAGCAGAACGATACATGATAATGTACCGCAATCGAA
>DNLQ01000056.1 GCA_003488415.1 Ruminococcus sp.
CTATCGCACGGGTGGTCTGACTGTCGGGGTTAGTGTTGTTTGACCGCCGGTGTTTTTACTGCCGGGGTTATGTGGATTGGCTGCCGGTGGTCTGGCTGTCAGGGTGGTGTGTGTGGTGATGCCGGTGGTATTGTGCCGGGGCGGTACGTGTAGTGCTGCTGGCAGTACTGCTGTCAGCCTGAGCAAAGAGAATAAGGCGTTAGCCGGAATGCAATACAGATACTGAAAGGAATGATAGTATTGGATATAAAGAACATAACGATAAAGCTGTCCGAGGCTTACGGTGCCTCCGGACGTGAGGACGCTGCCGCAGAGCTTGCTCTGGGAATGCTCCGGGAGTACTGCCCGGATGCGGTATACGATAACGGCAACATCATCGGCTACAGGAGCAAACGCCGTGAGGGACGCCCTCTTGCAGTCCTTGACGCACACATCGACCAGGTAGGCTTCACTGTGACCTCTGTCACCGATGACGGCTTCGTGAAGTTCGCCCCGTTAGGCGGCATAGACAGAAGACTGCTCCCGGCTCAGCCTGTTGTCATCCACGGCAGAGAGGACGTAAAGGGAGTCATCTGCTCCATACCTCCCCACCTTTCAAAGGGCAGCGCAGAGGTGCCGGATTTCGGGGACACTGCCGTTGATGCAGGCATGACCGCCGGGCAGCTCCGGGAGAAGGTGTCGCCCGGCGACAGCATCACCTTTGAGGTGAAGTGCCGGGAACTCCTCGGCAGCCGTCTTACGGGCGGCGCTCTTGACGACCGCTGCGGCATTGCTGCCATACTCTGCGCCCTGGAGCTTTTAAAGGACTGCGATACAAAGTACGATGTGGCAGTCATCTTCTCTTCCCAGGAGGAGCTTGGCGAGAGAGGTGCGGCTGTGGGAGCCTTCACCGTTGATGCCGACATCGCCATAGCTGTTGACGTCAGCTTCGCCATGGCTCACGGCGAGGATCCGGAAAAAACAGGAAGACTGGGAAAAGGTCCCATGATCGGGATATCTCCCTCCCTGTCCCGTGAGGTCACTGACGCACTTATCGCCGCCGCAGAGAATGCCGGTATTTCCTGGCAGCCGGAGGTCATGAACGGTCTCACCTCCACCAACGCCGACAGGTACTCCGTTGCCCGTGAGGGTGCAAAGGCGTGTACAGTGTCCATACCCCTGCGGAATATGCACACTCCGGCAGAGGTCATAGACCTCGGGGACGTGGAGCTGACAGGCAGACTGATAGCGGAATACTTAAAGGAGGCATAAGACATGAAGCAGCTTGATATGCTCCTCAGGGAGCTTTGTGCAGTGAACGGAGTCTCCGGAGACGAACAGGATGTCCGTGAGACTATAATAAAGAAGATAGACGGGCTGTGCGAGTACCGCACTGACAGCCTCGGAAGTCTTATATGCTTCAGAAAGGGCAGAAAGACTCCGGAGAAGAAGCTGATGATATGCGCCCACATGGACGAGGTGGGATTCATCGTCACATACATAAAAGAGGACGGCACTCTGTCGCTGGCTATGGTGGGCGGAGTTGATCCCATGGTAGCCATAGGACGTCAGGTAGCAGTGGGAAGGAACGCTCTCCCCGGAGTCATCGGCTCTACCGCAGTACATAACCTCTCAAAGGAACAGCGTGAAAAGGCTCCCGGCTGGGACGATCTTTATATCGACATCGGCGCATCCAGCCGTGAGGAGGCTGAGAAGTACGTTTCTCCCGGAGACTGCGTATACTTCCTCCCGGACTTCACCGAGCTGGGAGACAGCCATGTGAAGTCCAAGGCTATCGATGACCGTGCAGGCTGTGCCATGATGATACGCATGATGCAGGAAGAGCCGGAGTACGATACCTGGTTCGTATTCAACGTCCAGGAGGAGATAGGTCTCCGGGGCTCACGGGCTTCCGCATTCGCAGTTGATCCGGACTTCGCCATAGTCCTTGAGGCGACTACCGCTGCCGACATCGACGGAGTTTCCGGGCAGAAGAAGGTGTGTTCCCTGGGCGGAGGCCCTGTGGTGGGCTTCATGGACAGAAGCACCGTGTACGACAGGGGACTCTACCGCCTTGCCTTCGATACCGCAGAGCAGGCAGGCATCCCCTGTCAGACCAAGACCATGATAGCCGGAGGGAACGATGCCGGCGCTATACATATCACCCGTGGAGGAATCCGCACCATAGCAGTATCAGTGCCTTGCAGATACCTTCACTCCGCTTCCTGCGTAATAGATACCGCCGACCTGCATAACACCTATGCACTGGTGAAGGAACTGGCGGAAAAGGTACACTTATCATGATAAGACTTATTAAGAACGAGGACGAGCTTGACAGAGAGCTTCTTATGAAGTCCCTCTGCGGCAGGAAGATGCTGGCTTACATGAAAGCCTACGGGCCGGGATACGATTTCTGCCGCTTCTACAAGGTGACTGACAACGAGAGACCGGGCTGTGCAGGGTATATGTTCATCATAAACTCCACCCTTATAATATGTGCCGACGGATACCTGGGCGCTACTGAGGAATTGCAGATATTCATCGAGATGAACCAGCCGTTCCGCATTGAGGGCGACCAGAAGATACTGGGCGGTATAAAGCGTGGAGAAAGATACCAGATACTTAACCGCACCGTGTTCGAGCTTGTCCCTGACGAGAACAGCTACAAGTTCGCTGAGGAATACGTGGACTTCGATCCCTACCTCCCGGACGTATACAAGATACTCAGTGAGGGATTCCCCAATATTGCGGACTTCTCCCTGTGGTACACCGACACCTCCCACCGCTGCCGCCACGGTATAAGCCGTGTGTTCACCTACCGCAACAGCACTACCGCATCTGTAGTGTTCGACATCGGCAACGAGGTGCTGATCGGTCAGGTGGCTACAAAGGCATCTGCAAGAGGAAGCGGCTATGCAAGGGAGTTCCTGAAATGGCTGGCACTGTTCCTTAACAACCTCAACAAGAGAGCCTTCCTGCTGGCACTGGATATCCGTGTCAGCTTCTACCGTGAGATCGGCTTCCGGGAGGTGCTGAAGGAGATCGTCCTGGAGCGTATCGACGTTGACAAGGACAGCATCACAAAGGGACGCCTTGCGGATAACAACTGACAGGACAATATGCACAAACTGCTGCTTCTGAATTTGTGCAGGCATACAAAGATATCCCTCTTTTATTAAACGTAAGAAAAAAGTAAGCTGTTTCCAGACATTTATATTATGTACATCACCGGTGTATGCAGGGGTATGACAGCATATACGGTGGCAAATCATTGATCCGGCAGCTACAGTAAGCAAAATGATGACTTGTTATCGGATACGAAAAGCAGGTCACGGATTATTACTGCCGTATCAATAAGTACAGGACAGCAAAGAATATAGCAATATATCCTGCAGAAACGGAGAAAATTTATGAAAACACGAAGAATAGCAGCCGCAGTAATGGCAGCAGCACTCACATTCACAGCTATGCCGGGAAATACATTCCTTTTCCGTCAGGATCCCATGACAGCGATTGCCGAGGACGGGGCTTATGACGAAATTACAATAAACGGAATGTTGTTCCGCCGCTATGAGGATCATGCAGAGCTTCTCGACGGCAGAGAAGCTAAGGGAGAGGTAACTATCCCCGGCTCGATAGGTTCACCTATACCTCCCGAAGGATTTGCCTATGATTCCCTGATGGTCAGGGTGACAAAGATCGCTGACAATGCCTTCGGCGGCAATCAGAATATCACAAAGATCATCTTGGAAGAGGACAACTGCATTACAACGGTCAAGGATCTTGATATCACCATAGGTGCATGGGCATTCGTTGACTGCCACAATCTCAGGGAAGTCGTTATCCCGGAGAACGTAACGGAGATAGATGAAGGCGCATTCACCGGCTGCAACAGAATAAAACGGATATTCCTTCCTGCATCGCTGGAGTCCGTAGGCGCAAACGCCTTTACCGGCAAGTTGTTCGACTCCGCAGATAAGGACACCGGTGCAAGAGTGTACTATGCAGGCACTGAGGAACAGTGGGTGACGGTAAATGTCGGTGAGGGCAACGTAATGGTGCAGCATCCGGAGCTGGTGGTGAAGAATGCCGCATACCCAGTTCCCATTGAGATAAACGGACTCACCTTCTCAGAGTTTCACAACCGCCTCAAACTTGAGAAGTGCAGTGACGCTGAGGGAACGGTGGCAATAGACTATCCTATGTCACTGGAAGAGGGCGTTATAGAAAACAGCGTTTGTGAGATAGCTGAAGGAGCTTTTGAGGGCTGCGGCAGCATAAAAGAGCTTATCCTCCCCGGTTCCGTTTCATACATTGGTAAGGATGCACTCAAAGACTGCACCTCGCTGACGGATATATGGTACGGCAAACCTAAGGATTGGTGGGATGGTGCTATGAGACAGGCGAACTATCCCGAGTCAGTGAAGCTCCACTTCAGCGATGATGCGGACGAAGATGCTGACTGCTCTATCAACGTGGAATTTAAGGAGCCTGACGGTACGCCGATAAAGGGAGTGGCCGCATCTGTCGCTCAGATCTCTGAGCCGGAAAGGATAATTGACAGGTGGGTAAGCGAAGGGATCGAAAAGACGATCAGGGTACCCATGAACAGCGAGGATTCACCCTATGTCATAAATTACACTATCCCCGATGGCTACGCCGGCAATACCGGTGCAAAGAGCGCTATAGTATTCAGTGAGGATAACAAGACCTACAGCGAGGGCATCGTTCTTATAAACCTCAGCAAGGCGGATGAACCCTATCTTGAGTGCGAAAAGACTGACCTTGAGGTGGGCGAGAGCGTCCTTGTTACAGTAAAGGGAGAGTATGACAGTGCCGGCGGAGAGGATAACGGAGTCATCACCTACGATCTTCTTGACGGTACAACGGAGAGTGTTTACAGACTCACAGCGAAAAAGCCCGGGACCTATACCTTCTTTATCACCTATAAGAGTGCGGACGGCGAATACCTTGAAATGAAGGAAAAAACGTTCACTGTTTCGGGAGAGCCTGTTGAGCCTGAGACTCAGCCTGAGACTCAGCCTGCCACTGAGCCGGCAACAGAAGTACAGCCTTCCACCGAGCCGGTGACGGAACCCACGACCGAAAAGCCTGTATCCGGCGGCTTTGGCTTTGTTAATATCATCAATGAACCCAAGACAGACCTCAAAACAGGAGAAAAGACTACTCTCGTGGTCGAGAGCGATATCTACCACAGCATCTCAAAGGCTCTGGACAACGCAGTTACCTGCAAGCTGGTCAAGGAGGACGGAAACGCAAAGACATACGAGATAACAGCAGTCAAGGCAGGCAAGGCAACAATTACGGTAATCACTCCCACTGCTTTCGGTAACGATCCTATAAATATAGAATTTAACGTTACGGGTGATCCTGTAGAGCTCCCTGCCGATCCCGACAAGCCCTACGTAAAGATAGTCAATTCACCAAAGACTGAGCTGGAAACAGGCGAAAGCGTTGAGGCAGAGGTCTACGGCTGGGATTATTCAACTTTAATACGCAGCTATGACGGCAGCGAATGGGGTACAGTCAATGACAGCGATGTTATCACCATCGAAAAGCTCAGCGAGAAGGATAATGTCGCCAGGTACAGAATAACTGCTGTCGGAGAGGGCGAGCGTCAGATATGGTTCTTCATGCCGACTCTTTCCGAATACTCACCCGAGCTCACATTCAAGGTCACAGGCAAGGCTCAGGTAAGCAAGAAGCGTGGTGATGCCAACGGCGACGGCAAGA
>DNLQ01000123.1 GCA_003488415.1 Ruminococcus sp.
GGTGTGCGGAGAGTCATGAACTCGGCGATATTGCGTGCGATAGCTTCGCCCTGTCCACGCTCCTCAGCCTCGATGCCTGCATAGGCACCGGGGGTATCTATGAAGCACACTACAGGTCTGCGGAACTTTTCTGCCTGCCGTGCCAGTCTCAGTGCCTTCCGGTAGCCCTCCGGCAGCGGCATGGCGAAGTTGCAGGCTTTGTTCTCGTTGATATCTCTGCCCTTCACCTGAGCGATAACGGTAACAGGAGTGCCGTCCAGACGTGCGATGCCTCCGATGATAGCTCTGTCGTCGCCGTAATAGCGGTCACCGTGGAGCTCGTAGAAGTCGTCGAATATACGGGGGATATAGTCCCTTACCGTAGGGCGTCCCTTGGTATGCACCAGATTGAGCTGTTCCCAGGCGGTCTTCTTCTCGTCCATGCTCACACCTCCCTTGCACTGTACCCGTGCATCTCAAGGAGATTGGCAAGGGTGTTCCTCATTCTTTTCCGGTCAACGATCATATCCACGAAGCCGTGATCCTGCATGAACTCGGCAAGCTGGAAGTCCTCGGGGAGTCTCTGACGGATAGTGCTTTCTATGACACGTCTTCCGGCAAAGCCTATAAGCACCTTGGGCTCAGCGATGATTATATCGCCCAGTGAAGCAAAGCTGGCGGTAACTCCGCCTGTAGTGGGATCGGTGAGTACGGTGATGTAAAGTCCGCCGGCATCGCTGTGACGCTTTACTGCGCCGGAGGTCTTAGCCATCTGCATCAGGGACACTATCCCCTCCTGCATCCTTGCTCCGCCGGAAGCTGTGAACAGGATAACAGGCAGCATATGCTCAGTTGCATACTCAAAGGCACGGGTGATCTTCTCGCCCACTACGCTTCCCATACTGCCCATCATATATCTTGAATCCATGATGCCCGCTACCGCCGGTATGCCCTTGACAGCGGCAGTACCGGTGACTACGGCGTCACGCAGACCTGTCTTGTCACGAAGCTCCTGCTGTTTTTCGGGGTACTCAGGGAAGTCTATGGGATCGCAGCTCACCATATCCCTGTCCATTTCAATGAAGCTGTCCTTGTCGAAGGTTATCTCTATGCGCTCCGGAGAGGAGAGTCTGCCGTGGTAGTTGCAGTTGGGGCAAACCCTGTGCAGTTCCTCGTAGCGCTCAAGGAGTATAAGTGAAGTACACCTGGGACACTTTACGGTCTCCCGTGTATCGTCATCGTTATTGCCGTTGAATCGTCTTCTTACCACATCGAAGAAGTTATCCAGCATTTTACTGTCTCCCAATCATCTCACCGCCTTAGTGTTTTTTCTTTTCCATATACCGGCTCAGGAAGCCTATATCATAGTTTCCGCTGATGAATTCCGGACGCTTTATCAGCTCAAGCTGGAACTCGATATTGGTATCAACGCCCTCCACGATGAACTCCGAAAGAGCCCAGCGCATCTTGCGTATCGCATCGTCACGGTCGGAGCCATGAGCAATGAGCTTGCTTATCATGGAATCGTAGTAGGGAGTTATGGTGTATCCCTGATATACTGCGCCGTCTATTCGTATTCCGGGGCCTCCGGGAACGTAGAGGGCAGTAATGGTGCCGGGTGAGGGACGGAAGTCCAGAGCAGGGTTTTCGGCATTGATACGGCACTCGATAGCGTGTCCCCTGAGCTTTACCTCGTTCTGCGTGACTCTCAGAGGAACGCCGGCAGCGATCTCGATCTGAGCCTTCACCAGGTCGAAGCCTGTTACCTCCTCAGTAATAGGATGCTCTACCTGTATCCGGGTATTCATCTCCATGAAGTAGAAATCACGGTTATCGTCCACCAGGAACTCTATAGTACCGGCGTTGTAGTAGCCGCACTGCTTTGCAGCAGTAACGGCAGCCTCGCCCATGCGTATGCGGAGCTCCGGATCGACTATGGGACTTGGGCACTCCTCTATGACCTTCTGATTGCGGCGCTGCATGGAGCAGTCACGCTCACCGAGATAGATCACATTGCCCTGGCGGTCTGCGATTATCTGTATCTCCACATGATGCGGATTAATAAGGAATTTTTCAATATATACACTGTCGTCGCCGAAGAAGTTCTTAGCCTCCTGCTGTGCGGCAGTCATCTGCGCCTCCAATTCCTTCGGGGAGTCCACACGGCGTATACCTCTTCCGCCGCCGCCTGCTGAAGCCTTCACAAGAATGGGGTAGCCGATCTCTGAAGCAAGCTCCTTCGCCTCCTTCACAGAAGCCACAGCACCCTTTGAGCCGGGTATGACAGGTACTCCGGCAGCAGCCATGGTCTCCTTTGCAGCAGCCTTGTCCCCCAGCATCTCGATAGCCTTGTAGGAAGGTCCGATAAATACTATACCGTTCTTCTCACAGAGCCTTGCGAACTCAGGGTTCTCAGACAAAAACCCGAATCCCGGGTGGATAGCGTCTGCGCCCACATTCAGCGCAGCCTGTATCACTGCATTCATGTTGAGGTAGCTGTCCTTGGTGGCAGGCGGGCCTATACACACAGCCTCGTCTGCTATCTGTGCGTGAAGGGAATTTTTATCCGCAGTGGAATACACCGCAGCACACCTTACGCCCAGCTCACGGCAGGCACGTATGATACGTACAGCGATCTCTCCTCTGTTAGCGATCAATACTTTTCTGAACATTTATTATGTTTCTCCTTAGTAGGATTATTTATGGAGTACAACAAGATCCATTACAATGTATGCGGCTGCCAGTATACCGCCGATGAACATCCAGGGCTTCGGCTTCAGATCGTCCTCACGGAACACTCCCTTTGTATTGCCGGGGATGTAGTACACTGTGTCCTTTGCACCGATGACTGCGCCGGACTTTGTTCCCTCGTAGCTGTCCACACGGAGAGTTTCCCCTTCGTACTCGAACTCAAATACCGGGAACAGGTTGCCGGTAACGGTCTTGTTTTC
>DNLQ01000229.1:0-5053 GCA_003488415.1 Ruminococcus sp.
TATTGATATACCAATTATCTCTTGAATATTTTGCGCGAATATGATATAATAGAGACATGGAAAAAGAGTTGCGTGTAAATGCACGAAAAGCAGATGCGGAAACGCAGTATGAAATCAGAAAAGCAATCATTCGGATGCTGAAAAATGGCATGACAGGCAAGGAAATTGCAAAACAACTGGACGTGAGCGAAGGGCACGTCTCCAATGTCAAAAAGGCATATGAAACGAATGGTATTGCAGGAATTAAGCCGAAGCATCAGGGACGCAAAACCGGCGAGAAGCGAATTTTGTCTCCGCAACAGGAAAAAGAAATAATGCGTATGATTATTGATAAAGATCCCGCGCAGCTTCGGCTGAAAGGATGTATGTGGACACGTAATAATATCCGTGATTTGATTCGAGAAAAATACAACATTGATATGAAACTCTCAACGCTCGGATATTATCTCGCACGCTGGGGATTCAGTGTGCAGCGACCAGTCAAGCGTGCATATAAACAAGATCAAAAGCAGATCGACAAGTGGCTGAATGACGAGTTTCCCGGTATCACGAAGCGCGCAAATGACGAAAATGCTGAGATTTTCTTCGGCGATGAAACCAATATTCAAAACACCGCCAATTACATGAAGGGCTACGCTCCAAAAGGAAAAACACCCGTTGTAAAAGTTGAGGCGCAGAAGTTTAAGGTCAATATGCTGTCTGCAATTTCAAAGCGCGGGAAACTGCGTTTTATGCTTTACAAAGAAAATATGGATTCCGGAAAGCTTATCGATTTTATGGGTAGGCTGATTCGTGATGCCCACAAGAAAGTATTTCTGATTCTCGATAATCTGCGGGTTCATCACTCGAAAAAGGTTCAGGAATGGCTTGAGAAGCATAAAGATCGTATTGAGGTTTTCTATCTGCCGCCATATGCTCCGGAGTATAACCCTGATGAACTTGTAAACAGCGATTTGAAGCGCTCAGTCGGTCAACAAACATCTGCACGCTCCAAAGATGAACTAGAACAAAATGTTCGCTCTCATCTCAGAATTCTTCAGTCGGATTCTGCTAAAATCACTTCGTTTTTTCATGCTCCGCTAACCAAATATGCTGCTTTATAAATTCAAGAGTTAATTGGGGGAGCAATAATAATTATAGCACGCTGCCGATATACTGTCAATAGAAAAGCCATAGTACTTCTGACTTCAGATCAGAAATACTATGGCTTAATACTTTTATATGAGTGCCGTACTTATGCTGTGCAGCTTTCTCATTTATCTTGACCATATCGGATATTCTGTTCCGGTATTTTCATCGTAATAGAATACTTCCCTGACCTTCGGATAATCATTCGTATTGAACAGGAACAGCTTTTCATGCCACTCCGGCAGCTTTATCTGACTGTGATAATTGAACCTCTGTGTCACAAGATTTATGCCTAATCCGTCAGCCTCGCCCAATACCTTCTTAGCCTCCAGAAGCGTGAAGCCTTCATATTTTGTACCGCTGTAACGGGCAAATCCGTAATTGCAGATCGTTCCTGCTGCTTCATTTTTCCTGGTAAGATATACATCACCGTTATCATCCACTTCAACTGAAAGATTCTCTGCAAAATTGTATTTCTCGTCTGTATAAGGAATTGCTACTGGACTCTCCAAATACAAGGCAAGAAAGAACATACCTACCGCTGATATCAGAAGTGTGACTATCACCGCTATAACTACTTTTACTGTTGTTTTCATAACTCTGTCCTCCATAATGATCCATGTTATGCGTCTCCTATGCACCGGCTGCAAAGAAGAGCCGCATATGATCCGCTCTATTTGTAGACTATAATAAAGGACAATTATAAAGAATTTCTTAAATGCTGCCATTGTTCACAAAAAATTAACATTTCGTCCTATCGCAATTCATATTACTGAGCCTAATCTTGCTTTTCGGTTACGAAAATTGGCTTTTGTAAACCTTTTTCAATGCAATTGTTATATGACATTCATTGACTTTGCACAAAAATCATGTTATTATATATACATAATACAGCCATCCACAAAGGAGGAACTATCTATGAAAAAGTCATTATTGATCTCAGCAATATCATGTGCAGTACTACTTACCTCATGCGGAAGCCCTGACAACGCTTCCAAAGCAGCAGAACCCGCTATCACCGGCGACAGTCCCGCTGTCGAATATAAAGACGACTATGAAAACTATGACAGCGAAAACAATGCAATGGCTGATGAGGCTCCGGCAGAGGCTGGGGACAACAGTGCTCCGGATAACAAGGAACTGAAGCAGTCCCGTGCCGGGGCGATAGATACCCAGATGCTGGTATACTCCTGCGATATGAGCATAGACGTACTGGAGTTTGACGACTCTGTTTCAGACCTCCATAAGTACATAAATATGCACAAGGGATTCCTGGAGAGCGAGAACTATTCAGACGGCGGAAGTTCAGGAAAGTGGCAGTACGCCGACGATCAGAAGTGGAAATCACTCACTGCCGTAATAAGAGTCCCCAGTTCAGAATATGAGGAATTCTGCAACGATCTCGCCGGCATAGGTGATCTGAGAAGAAAGAATGCCAATGTTGAGAACCTCAGTACAGAATACTCTGACCTGAAGACTACACTGAGCATATATGAAGCTAAGGAGCAGCGCTACCTGGACATCCTTGCTGAGATAAAGGATCAGTCCGAGGCTCTCAGCGTTGAAAACGAGCTTACCGATATACAGATCGAGATCGCAAAACTCAAGACACGTATGAACGACATCGAGAACGATGTTGCCTACTCCCATATCTATCTTACAATGAACGAGGTTCGTGAGTACCAGCAGACACCCACCGAGGTACAGACTGACACATTCGGTCAGCGTCTGGGCAATACCGTAAACAAGACCTGGAACGGCTTCCTCAGCTTCATGGAAGGACTGCTCTTCGTTCTTATCAGCATATTGCCCTACGCACTCGTAGCAGGAATAGTTGTACTTATCATAATGGGTATAAGAAAAAAGCTCCACCCCAGAGTCGAGAAAAAGAAAAAGGAATTTATAGATAAAGTGACTTCCGATAAGCCGGACAGCGACAAAAAGTAAGGACAGCAGCAGGAGTGATACTCATATAACCGGATACAGCCGCAGCATTTCCCGGTGCCGGGAGGTGCTGCGGCAGCGATCTGGATAACGGCAGCACGCCGCAGGGAAATGGGAGAGCGCATCTCCGCATCCGCTTACATCATACTGACATTTATCCCCCTGCCTCTGATATACATTTTTATTTCCTCCCTTGATTGAATCGCAGGAGCCTGTCCTGTTTGCCGTGCAATACAGGCAGATACTGTGTCCTATCGAACAATAAGCCCTCCGGCAGTCACCGTGACCGCCGGAGGGCTTTACAGTTATGATGCGCTCTGGAGCGTTATGTCTCCTGAGGATGTGTCGATCTCGATCTCGTTACTGCCGGAACCGCTTATGTAGGTGTCCCCTTTCTTCTTCATCGGGATGCCTGTATCAATACCGCCGGTTGCAGTATCAATGTCTGCACTGAAATCTGCGTTCTCAGGAAGAGTAAGATCTACTGATCCGGAGGATGTACTGATCTTTATGCTCTCAGGCATTGCTGACAAGGACGCTGTTACACTTCCGCTTGAGGCAGATGCCTTGATGTTTTTGGCTTCTGATGCGGTAATACTGATCTTGCCGGATGAAGATCCGCAGTCAACAGAGCCTGCTGTCTCAGCAGTAATAACCACATTACCGGATGAACTGTCAGTCTCTATACTGTCAGAGCTTCCCTTCTGTGTCAGCTCAAGGTTGCCGGACGAAGAATCAACATCGAAGGTCCTGGCAGTACAGGACATTATCTTTCCGTCACCGGAAGAAACATCAACATCTATGCAGTCTGCTGAGATGCTGTCAAAGGTGTAGCTGCATGAAGCACCGTCAAGATCAAGTACTGTGAGAGCTGAGTCCTTGGGTATCTTTATATCCAGCTTTTTTTCAACTGAGTCTGCCTTGAAGATATAGCCCGATTCACAGAACTGTACCCTCAGAGTCTCGCCGTCCAGCCAGGTGTGTACCTGCTCGGATCCCTTCAGCTCCTTATTGCAGGTCTCTGTAACGCTTACCTTGTCGGAGTCCTGATACTCAACATTCACTGAACCGGATGACCAGTCTATCACGATGCTGCTTACATTTTCACTGAACTCACGGTCGCCTGCTGTGTACTTCTCTGCGTTTTCGTATGTGTTTCCTATTCTGACGCTCATACAGCTCCCTAAGCTGCCAAGCATTACAAGTGCGGTCATTGCTGCGGTTATCTTCTTTACAGTTTTCATTTTACGTTCCTCCTGTTGTTGTTTCTGTTTGATCCTATGAGTGCCATTACCGCTGCAAGAGCAGCTCCAGCTATGAGTAATATCCAGCAGATGCTGTCATTGATCCCGTATGCGTTTGAAAAGTCCATTTTGAACTCAGGAAGCTCAGGCTTCATGCCCAGCAGCGCCATTACTGCTGCATCTGAGAAGAAATATGCGGCTGCGGAGAAGAGTATGCAGGATGCAGCCTTGAGAAATCCGTTCCACTTAGGAAGGCGTATCAGTGCGAACATTCCCCACATATATGCCAGTGCAGGTACTGAGTAGGCAGCGGCTATACGGAAGAAATTCGAGCTGTCCTTGCTGCTGATGCCGAGCCATATCATCATCATGGCATATGTCAGTGTGTAGACCGACACTACAGCAAGCAGCTTGTTGTTGCCGAGTCTCTCAGCTACCGGCTTTGCCCTGACCACAAAGGGGGTGAACACCAGGGACAGTCCGAAGAGTACTGAAAGTGCTGCTGTCATGAACCAGCTTCCGCCGGAGTAGATATTGCATACTCCCAGCAGAGCCATCAGACTCACGGTAAAGCTGCCTAAAGTCCACAGTCCCTTGTTTTCCGGGACCATAAGAGGAACTACTATCAGCGAGATCGGTATGAACATCGCTGTCAGCACGATGAAGAACCAGCTAAGTCCTGAGCCTGCGGCAAGGTCAACGATAAGGCATATCAGTATCGGCAGGGGGAATACCCC
>DNLQ01000229.1:5111-8850 GCA_003488415.1 Ruminococcus sp.
CCCCTCCAATGATAGCTCCCACAAGTGCGCTGCGGCGCCTGAAGTACTTCGCCTGAGTTCCGATGACCTCGTTTCGCTCCTTTACGATAGCGTCCTCAATGTTGAAGCTGTTCATATCCTCCAGCAGCTTTGTACACTCGGCACACTCTGCAAGATGCTCCGCAACAGCCTCGCTGCTCGCCTTGCTGCACGCCTGATCCTTGTACAGCGGCAGCAGATCACGTATCATTTCACAGTTATATTTCATTTTTATCCATCCTTTCCTTCAGCTTTAATCTGGCACGGTGATAGGTTACTCTCGCCCAGGACTCTGTCTTCTGAAAGATAGCTCCTATCTGACTGAATGACAGCTCCCCGAAAACTCTGAGTTCAAAGACCTCTCTGTACGGCTCCTCCATTGAGTGAAGCAGCATATGTATACGAAAGGAGGTCTCCTGATCTGTTATGCTCTGCTCGATATTGGTACCGGTATCGGCAAGGCTTTCATCAGGCTCTCCTTCTATCTTTGACTGTTTTCTCGTCAGGTCTATGAAGGCGTTCTTTGCGATCGCACACAGCCATGAGAAGCACTCAGATTCTCCCCGGAATGTCTGCTGAGTTGTCATTGCTTTGAAAAATGTCTCCTGGGTTATCTCTTCGGCAGCGTGCTTATCCTTTGCAAGTGTCATCACATAGGAATACACCTTCATGTAACAGGCTTCATACAGTTTTTCTGCGGTCTTCTTTTCCAATCATCACACCTCCTTTCCGGGCTTCTGTTGGTTAGACGGATGAAGTACGGATTCGTTACAAGAAATTTCAAAAAAATTTCCGGAATTTTTTATCTGGCGATATACAGGCGTTTTTCAAGTGCTGTATTTTGTTTCAGTTGCTGACTATGCCTGTAACGGGATATTTTCCGGCTGCCATATGGCAGGATAAGAACTGTCCGCAGAGATAGCCCTCCGGATAAGCCATACAGCAAAATATGCTGTATCCGTCAGGACACAGCATCATGTCTTTCAAAAAGTATTCTGCATAAATTGCCGAACCGGTAAACTTCTGACGCATATTCCGGTGTGTCATAACTGCTTCATCAGCTCTCTGATCTTTTCACCTGTTGCAAGCCACTCGGAAAACACAGTAGCTCCGCCGGCGGCTGTACCCAGCTTCAGTGCATGATCCCAGTCCCCCTCGGCAGCTCCGGCTATGAAGCCTGCAAGCATGGAGTCACCTGCTCCAACGGAGTTCACGACAGTTCCCTTGCAGACTCCGCATCTGCGGCACTCTCCCTCACTGTCAATAAGCATCGCACCGTTGCCTGCCATCGACACAAGCACATTCTCAGCACCCATGTCATGGAGCTTCCGGGCACACTCCTCCGTATCGCTGTCACCTGTCAGCTTTCTTCCGAACAGCTCCCCCAGCTCGATGTCATTGGGCTTGACAAGGAACGGCTTGTACTTCAGTACGTTCAGCAGGAGATCTCCTGTCGCATCAACAACAAACCTTATCCCTCTGCCGGAGAGCCGTTTCAGTATCCTTTCATACATATCCGACGGCATGGAGGCAGGAACGCTGCCTGCAAGTATCAGTGTATCACCCTCAGTGAGCCTGTCCAGCTTTGCAAACAGCATCTCAGCAGCTTCTTCGTCTATCTCAGGTCCCTGACCGTTGATCTCGGTCTCCTCCCCGGACTTTATCTTCACGTTTATCCTGGAATTGCCTCTTTTCAGCCGTATCATATCGGCATCTATCCCAATCCCGGCAAGTCCCTTCTCTATCGCCTGACCGGTTGAGCCGGCAGTAAATCCCAGAGCCACTGAAGATATCCCCAGCTCCCTGAGGACTACGGAGACATTTATCCCCTTTCCGCCGACATACATCTGCTCTCCCTGTGAGCGGTTCACCTCTCCCGTTCTGAATGAATCAAGCCTCACCACATAGTCAATTGCAGGATTGAAGGTAACTGTGTACACCATTGTTTTCTTCCCCTTTGATGTGATGCGGATATTCAGCCGTGATCCTCTCCTCACACAGCTTCTCTCCGCTTTCATATTATATGTATGATTATATCATCTGACACCGTAAAAGTCAAACACGCTGTGAGTACATGAAAAAAGTCTGCACAGAAAAACTGTGCAGACCTTTTTGTATCAATCGATCTGTGCAGCAATGAGCTGTCTCAGGCGTACCTCGTCAAAGGTATCAACTCTGCCGTCGTTGTTGAAATCGAACTGTGCGGCAGTCTCGGCTGAATCGAAGTCCTGTATTCCCAGGAGCATACGGTTGAGCCTTACAAGATGTGCTGCCTTGTACTTCTTTGCAGGCACCGTTCCGTCAGGCTCAGTACCTCCCACCAGTTTTCCGCCGGCATATACGCACACGTTATCGCACTTTTCGGCAAGCTCTACTCCGCCTACGATGTCATCGTAATCTCCTTCAAGCTCCTTGATGCCCTTTCTGCTCCAGTCATTGGAGCTGTCCCAGTTGTCACCGAAGTACATTCCTATGATAAGCTGATACTTCTTGTTTGAGTTAGCTATAGCGTATCCGTCCCAGGATATCTCAACATACCATATATCGTCCTTGTACTGCTTCGGTTCGGAGAGTGCCGCCGCCTTGCCGCTGACCTCAGTCTCGACCTGATCGTAGGTCTTCTGAAGTACGAAGCTCGCAGGTATAGCAGTATTGTTCTCAAACTCCTTGATGCTGAAGTAGTACCTTATGGAAATATCCTCGTGAGGTTCAAGGGAGTCTGTATTCACGAAGAAGGTGAGCTTTGTTACTCCTGCTCCTGTAGCCTCCGGAGAATCCTGACAGTAGCCGGATACCCAGAAGCCGTCACCTGAGAACAGATCATTGTCATTGCCCTTTTCAGCCGGAGGGAAGTCCTTCTCAGGCTGCATGGTCTCGTCGCCGTACCTTGCATACAGTGCAGCGGCGGCACAGGTGAATGCAGCGTTGTAGTCTATTGTGACCTCGTTGTAAATCCAGTCCGCAGTTGTATCGCTGTGATTATCCTCCTTATCCGGACCTCCTGCAAGCGCTCCCCACAGGACGTGCTTCTGCTCGCCCGGATCCTCAGCCATTGTGAGACCGGAGGCAGCACGGTGATGGGGGTACTTTACAGCGTTTTCGCCGTAGCCTACTACGTAGCAGCGGTTCAGCGGATTGTCTCCGATGACGTATTCCATCTGTCCCATAGCCCAGTCGGAGAAGGCATAGGCAGCATTCTTCTCGTTATAGGTATCCTTTCCGTTCTGGTACTTATCGTACAGCAGAGCACAGAACTGTGCGGCAGTATTGTAGCGGCAGCTTCCCCACTTATCGAAGAACAGGTAGCCTCCGGGAGAGTACTTGCCCTTCTCGCCTGTCATGTAGGCATTGATAGCCTTTGCTTCCATCTTCCAGAAGTCGATCTCCTCGTATGGATTTCTCCCGGCAGCGCTGCGGTACTCCTCGCAGACTTCCGGATAGATGTCCTGGATACGTCCCAGAAGTATGGACACTCCGTTCCACATATCGTTCCAGCAGTACACATATCCCGGAGGTGCATAGTAATCCACATAGGGCAGGCACTCCTCAAGGTAGCGGTGATCCTTGGTTATAAGGTAGAGCCAGCAGGCTGCGAAGGAGTAGTCGTCCTCCCACTTGCTGGAGGTGTAGAAGCTGGCGGGGCCGTCGCCGCCCTTGCCTACACCCTTATCATTAGCCGCAGCAAAGTCGAAGAGAGCCTTTGCGTAGTCAAGGCACTTCT
>DNLQ01000259.1 GCA_003488415.1 Ruminococcus sp.
TATTCCGCCTACTCCTCGGCTATCTGCTCCCTTAAAGGTCCCCGCCACGGCGGTGCAAACCTCCAGGTCATCAATATGCTCGACAACTTCAAGGCTAATGTAAAGCACTGGGATAACGAAGGAGAAGTCGCTGACTATATGCGCAAGATCATCCGCAAGGAGGCAAACGACGGTTCAGGTCTTATCTACGGCATGGGCCACGCTGTATACACTATCTCCGATCCCCGTGCCGTGATACTCAAGAAGAAGGCATTCGAGCTTGCGAAGGGAAGGGAGATAGAGGCTGAGTTCCGCCTGCTGGAGACTATCGAGCGCCTGACTCCGGAGGTATTCCTGGATGTCAAGGGCAGCACAAAGACCATGTGTGCCAACGTGGATATGTACTCCGGTCTCGTTTACCGTATGCTCGGCATACCCGACGAGCTCTTTACCCCTCTGTTCGCAGTTGCACGTATGGCTGGCTGGTCAGCTCACCGCATGGAGGAGATAATCACCAGCAGAAGAATAATCCGTCCGGCTTACAAGGCTATATCCAAGGAGAAGGCTTACGTTAAGCTGGAGGACCGTGAATGATGCCGGAACGGCTTGTACATAATGCTGCATAGAATAAAGATCGCTGCTGCGGCAGCCTTGCTCCTTACACTGACAGGCTGCTCCTTCGGCGCAAGTATAGACACCCTGATGTCACCGCCGAAGCTCAGCGCCGAACAGGAGCAGATTTACAATGCGCTCACCCTGGCTGAGGGCAGCTCCATAAGCCTTAAATACCCCAAGTCGGGAAAATACCTCTCTGCATTCATCACAGAGGATATCGACAACGACGGTGGCATTGAGGCTATCGTATTCTACGAGAAAAACGGACTTGCTATGGAAGAAAACGCCCTGCGCATAAATATACTCGATAACGAGGACGGCCGCTGGAGATCGGTGGGCAACGGCTCTGCCAACGGAGCTGAGATAGAACAGGTCATGATCTCACAGCTCGGCAGCAATGACAGAGTGAATATCATCGTCGGCAGCAGTATGCTGAACCGCTCGGAGAAGTCCGTGAACATATACACCTACAACGGCGGACAGTTTGATTTCAAGAAGTTCGGCTCCTACTCCTTCTTCGATGTCACCGACCTTGACGGCTGCGGCGACAACGAGTTCCTGATGCTCACAGGAGGTTCATCCGACGGGAATGCCAGACTCAAAGCCTATAAGCTCGACAGCGAAGGAACCTTCAATTCAAAATCCGTTGACCTCAGCGGCGGATTCACGGAATTCGACAAATTCAGCTACGGTCTGCTCCCGGACGGCAGCACAGGTCTGTACATAGACGCAGTATCCGGAGGCGGACTTATCCAGACGGATATTATCCGCATGGACGACACCGGACTGAAGAAAATATTTTCCGCCCCGGAGGATGCCTCCGTTACACAGCGTCCGGCAGGCTGGGACAGCTTCGACGTTGACGGCGACGGTATGCTTGAGATACCGGTGCGTATCATAGCTCCCGGCTACGAGAATGTCTCCGAAAGCGAGCAGCTCTGGCTGACACGGTGGATGTATGTGAATGCAGACGAAAAGCTGGAACGCCGCTTCGGCTCCTATTACAGCCCCGGCGACGGATATGTATTCCTGTTCCCGGAAAAATGGCGGAACAAGGTCACTGTCAGCCGTGATACTCTCAACGACGAGATAGTGTTCCGTGCCTATAACAGCGCTGCCGGAGAGAGCGGCAGAGAGCTTATGAGAATCTACGTCGCTGAGGACATAGCCTCCCGTGAGGACAGGCTCTCCACCGGCTATATGCTCCTCCACACCAAGGGAGATCAGGCTTATCTCGCCTACATCCCCCAGTATACCGGAAATTACGACGACGACCTTTCTATTACAGCAGCCGAAGCTGCTATCAGCTTCGTGGTCTGCTGATCTGATACCGTTACTTTATTCTACATAAGGAGTGAATGATATGAAACGCATACTTATCTGCGAGGACGAGGCAACTATCCGTGAATTTGTGGTCATAAACCTGAAGCGTGCAGGCTACGATGTTGTGGATGTGGACTGCGGCGAGGCTGCACTGAAGACCTTCGAGGCTGAACACGGCAATTTCGATATAGTCCTCCTTGATATCATGATGCCCGGCATCGACGGCTTTACCGTCTGCAAGAAGATACGTGAGAAAAGCTCCACTATCGGCATCATCATGCTGACTGCAAGAACTCAGGAAATGGATAAGGTCAGCGGACTTATGATAGGCGCTGACGACTACATCACCAAGCCCTTCTCACCCTCAGAGCTCACTGCCCGTGTGGACGCTATCTACCGCAGAGTGTGTATGTCCTTCATCAAGAACGAGAAGCAGTCGGAGATAGAGTCCGGCCCCTTCGTCCTCAACCTCAAGAGCCGTACTGTCACCAAGAACGGCGAGCCTGTGGAGCTTACACAGGTGGAGTACCAGATACTTGAATTCTTCATGAACAATAAGAATACCGCCCTTGACCGTGCAAGCATCCTCAACCATATCTGGGGCGAGAGCTACTACGGCGACGATAAGATCGTGGACGTGAATATCCGCCGGATCCGCATGAAGATAGAGGAAGAGCCTTCAAGTCCCAAGTACATCATTACTATCTGGGGCTACGGATATAAGTGGAATGATACACAGTAATGGCTAAAAAGAGTATTACCAAACGCTGGATGTTCAACAACCTGGGCGTTGTGGTGCTGGCTCTGCTGGTCATTGAAATGGTGGTCATCTACGCTGTGCAGAGCTACTTCTACAGCTCCGCAAAGCAGTACCTTGTCTCCAAGGTCAACGCCGTTTCCAGTATGCTGAGCATACACTCCCAGGACAGCTCCGCCGGCTTCTCAGCAGAGATGCGAAGCCTCCTGGAGACCTTCAACGAAAAGGACAAGATCGAGCTTATGGCGATCAACTCCAAGGGCAGAGTGGTGCTGACCTCCTCCGGCTTCTCACCTGACGAGGATACCCCTATGCCGGACTATGACGAGGCTATGGTCAGGGGTGAAGGCTCCTGGACAGGAAGACTTGCCAGCGGCGAGAAGATACTGGCAGTCTCTGTGCCTATCTCCTCCTTTAACAGCGAGTACAGCTCAGTCCGCATGGTCACCTCACTGACCGAGATCGACAACACCATCAAGGCTTATATACTTGCCGTTACTGCGGTAAGCTCCCTTATCATCCTTATCATAGTCACTACCGGTCTGCTGTTCGCAGGCTCCATCGTAAAGCCCATACGCCAGATAAGCGGCATCGCAAGTCAGTTCGCTATGGGCGACTTCTCCGTCCGCATCGACAACTCCAGCGACGACGAGATAGGCGACCTGTGTACCGCTATCAACCATATGGCTGACGAGCTGTCTGCGGCAGAGGCTATGAAGAACGAGTTCATCTCCTCTGTGTCCCACGAGCTGAGAACTCCCCTTACCGCTATCAAGGGCTGGGCGGAGACTCTTATGGTGGACGGCGGCGAAAGCCCTGAGACCATGCGCAAGGGCGTGGGAGTCATCGTGAACGAGACCGAGCGTCTTTCACAGATGGTGGAGGAGCTGCTGGACTTCTCCCGTATGCAGAACGGACGCTTCACCCTCCAGCGCTCAAATATGGACATCCTCGCTGAGCTGGGCGACGCTGTGCTTATCTACAGCGAGAAGGCAAAGCGTGAGAACAAGAAGATAATCTACGACGAGCCGGAGATGCTGCCCATAGTTTTCGGCGACAAGAACCGTATCCGTCAGGTCTTCATAAATGTTATCGACAACGCTATCAAGTACTCCTCCGAAGGCGATACCATCACTATCAAAGCCCAGGAGAAGGATAACCGCATTATAGTTTCAGTCAAGGATACCGGCGTAGGCATCAGGGAGAGCGACCTCTCCAAGGTAAAGACCAAGTTCTATAAGGCGAACCATACACGCCGTGGTTCGGGAATCGGTCTTGCAGTTGCCGACGAGATAATCGGTATGCACGACGGTACTCTTGATATTACAAGTGAGGGTGAGGGTATGGGTACTACCGTTACTATCACTCTCCCTGCAAAGCCCGTGACAAAGTGACTCACCGCAGCGGGCTGCTTACCCATTAAGGAGGTACTATGTCAGATAAAAACACCCCCGTCTTCGCCGAGAAGTTCAAGTCAAAGATCGGCGGTCAGGCTCTTATTGAGGGCATAATGATGCTGGGCCCCAATAAAGGCGCTATGGCGTGCAGGCTCCCGGACGGCTCCGTGGATGTGGAGACCTGGGACGAAAACAACGGAAAGAATGCCCCCTGGTATAAGAAATTCCCCCTGGTGAGAGGCTGCTACAGCTTCGTTTCTTCACTGGTGAGAGGCTATAAATATATGATGAAGTCTGCCGACAAGCAGATGACCGAGGAGGATAAGAGCGAGGTCAGCGAGAGTGTTATGGACGTCATTATGGCTATAGGCTCTATCGCCGGCATCGTCCTGGCTGTGGCATTGTTCATCTTCCTCCCACGTATACTTGTAGGACTGATACCTGCCGTACACGACAGGAGAATAATCCGTTCAGTCCTGGAGGGACTTGTCAAGATCGCCCTGTTCGTGGGCTATATGGCTGTTATCAGCTTTATGAAGGACATAAAGCGGCAGTTCATGTACCACGGCGCTGAACATAAGACCATAGCCTGCCACGAGGCTGAGCTTCCCCTGACTGTGGAGAACGTCCGCAGACAGACACGCTTCCACAAGCGCTGCGGCACCAGCTTCATCATCATCGTACTGCTGGTGGGAATATTCGTGGGCTGCCTGATACCCTTCACCGTCACATGGCAGCGTATCGCAGCTTCACTCCTTCTGCTGCCGGCTGTAGTGGGAATCTCCTATGAGTTCATAAGGCTTGCCGGTAATAACGACAACGCCTTCACCCGCCTGCTTTCAGCTCCCGGACTTGCAATGCAGAGGATAACTACCCGTGAGCCGGATGACAGTATGATAGAAATAGCTATCGCTGCACTTACTCCCTGCATCCCGGAGGATAAGTCGGAGGATAAGTGGTGAAGCGGCGTGAGCTTTACGATGAATGCGTCAGACAGCTTGAAAAAGCCGGCACAGAGGACGCAGGCTTCGATGCAATGTGCATATTCCAGGATATCCTCAGCGACAGACATCCACTTTTTCTCCCCCTGGAGGAAGTTCCGGAGCAGGCTTCGGAGCGCATAAAAGACCTTGTGTCACGGCGCTGCACCGGCTATCCGTTACAGTACCTGCTGGGACAGTGGGAGTTCTTCGGTTATCCGTTCTATGTGGGCGAGGGAGTGCTGATACCCCGTCCGGACACCGAGACTCTCGTTGAGAACGTCATAGAGATATGCCGCAGGGAAAGACTTGTCACGCCTCGCATCGCAGATCTCTGCTCCGGCAGCGGCTGTATCGCCGTTGCACTTAAAAAGGAGATCCCCGGCGCTGAGGTCACCGCTGCCGAGCTGTCGGAGCGTGCCTTTGAGTACCTTGAAAGGAATATCGCCCTGAACGGCGTGCAGATACAGACGCTGCTGAAAAGCGTCACCGATCCCGGTACCGCCGCTGCCTTCACCGGACTGGATATTATCGTCACCAATCCGCCCTATCTGACTCCGGAGGAGATGTCCTCTCTCCAGCGTGAGGTAAGGTCAGAGCCGGAGCTGGCTCTTGCAGGCGGGTGCGACGGTCTTGAATTCTACCGCACTATCGCTTCACTGTGGCGCAGCTCTCTCCGTGAGGGAGGCTGGCTGTGCTGTGAGTTCGGCGACGGTCAGCACGAGGACGTAAGGAACATACTGCTGGAAAACAGCTTTTCAAATATTACACTGAGCCGTGACCTTGCCGGTATCATAAGAACGGCGTCAGCTCAGAAGATCGGAGGATAAATATGGCTAAAAAGGAACTTAACAAAAAGTCAGACGTAGTGCGTGCAGATACCGAAGAGGGAAAGAAGCAGGCTCTTGCCAGCGCACTGAAGGTCATCACTAAGAAGTACGGCGAGGGCGCTGTAATGCGCCTGGGACAGACTACCACCCTCAACGTGGCTGCTATCCCCACAGGCTCACTGACTCTGGATATGGCGCTTGGTATAGGCGGAGTCCCCAGAGGACGTATCGTTGAGATCTACGGACCGGAAAGCTCCGGTAAGACTACCGTTGCGCTCTCAGTTATCGCCCAGGCACAGAAGCTGGGCGGCGAGGTGGCTTTCATCGACGTTGAACACGCTCTCGATCCGGTATACGCCCAGGCTCTCGGCGTGAATATCGACGACCTGCTGGTCTCTCAGCCCGACAGCGGTGAGCAGGCTCTTGAGATCGCCGAAGCCCTGATACGCTCAGGCGCTATCGACGTTATCGTTCTCGACTCCATTGCCGCCATGACTACCCGTGCAGAGATCGACGGAGATATGGGCGACCTCCATGTAGGTCAGCTCGCAAGACTTATGTCCCAGGCTATGCGCAAGCTCACTGCCGCTATATCCAAGTCCAACTGCGTTGCTATATTCATCAACCAGATACGTGAAAAGATCGGCGTCATGTACGGCAACCCGGAGACCACCCCCGGCGGCCGCGCGCTGAAGTTCTACGCCTCCGT
>DNLQ01000104.1 GCA_003488415.1 Ruminococcus sp.
ACAAGTCCGTATCCTGCATCTGAAAGCATCATGCCGAAAAGCAGATAATAGAAGAACGACATCACCGGAGTGGGATCAACGTCTCCCTTGGACGGCATGGCATACATCTTTGTTATGCCCTCCACCGGTGCGGAAAAGCGGCTGTTCTCAAGCAATACCGGAACATCCTCGTCCTCTCCCGGATCAGTGAAGTTTATTACTGCGGTATACTTTGACTCTATCTCCTTTTTCAGCGGTTCCGTATACTTCTCCGGTATGTAGCCGGTTAGTATGAAGGTACTGCCGGTGAAGCCAAGCGAATTCAGTGCCTCGTACTTATCCTTACGCATTGTAAGGTAGTCTACTGCAAAGCGCAGTTCCTTGCGGCTCTCCGCCAGGGATACTATTGTTTCCTCTGCTGCGGCCGCTTTTTTGTAAAGCTCTTCCCGCTTCTCCATGCACTCCCTTATTGTCTCTGCCGGAGTCTTCCCGTCAGCTCCGGTTACTGTCACAAAAGCGTTCTTTCGCAATACATCCTCTGCCTCCGAAGCAGCCTCTTTTGCACAGAGAATAAATACATTTGTCTGCTCCTTTGAGGCTGATACTATCTCCACAGCGCAGCCCTTCGGCAGCATTTCTTCTATCTCTTCCGCAGTCAGCTGCAAAGGAAATGTGCCTATGAACGCCCTTGTTGCGGACGTTCCGTGGAAATTCATCGGAACATCCAGGGACTGCCAGGGCTTCAGTGTATCACACGTCACATCAAGCTGCGCCGCTTCTGCCTGTGACTCTGCTATGATACGGCTGCATCTGTTGATCTCTCCGGCAGTATTCATTATTTTTTCAAGCTGCATGGCCTCACGTCCGAAAGCGTGCTTCTCGACCTCTGTGCGCCCGCCGAGCATCTCTGCGATGCCCTGCTTCTCCGGCGCATACAATTCAAGTACTTCAAGCGCTTGTACTGCATTGCTGCGGAATTTCTCAAACTCTCCCGTAACGGCGGTCACACTTGTTCTTTCAAGCTCCTCGTCGTTGTTGGAGCATAGCTCAACTACTCCACGGCGCTGCAACAGCTCGATGATTTTTTTGCTGTCGGTGAGAGGTGCTGCAAGCTCGATCTTTTTCATGGTCAGCTTAGCCATAGATCATTTATCCCCTCCTCAGCTGAAGAATCCATTTATTACGGACTCTACAGCCTTATCCATATTCTTTTCTGCACTGTCCTTCAGTTCACCCAAGATCCTTGAGCATTCCTCCTCTGCCTTGCCGGTATACTCAGCAAGTCTCTCACGGTTAGCTGAACGTATCCTGTCACATTCTGTCCTGGCTTCGGTGAGCTTTTTTTGCACTGCAACAGCAGCCTTGCTTTCAGCTGAGCTGATGATCTCCTCTGCTCTGCTGCGAGCATCAGCATTCTTTCTGTCAGCTTCAGCCTCAGCCTCAAGTATCTTCTTTACTGTTTCAGATGCCATCTGATACCTCCTCTCAAATATGACCAACAGTCATTTGTTGGTATTATGATACCACATCATGGTCCCAATGTCAATAGGTTTTTACAAGAAAAATGACCAAAATTCATTTTTATAGGTTCGATCAAAGCAAAAAGGGAGTTATCCCTACAGACAGCTCCCCCTTTGGATCTTTAATCCTATACAATATATTATAACATATAACCTTTCCCCTGTCAAGCATAACCGGATAAATTTATTACCTCACAGCGACCTTTATTTGCATTATCCGATAAAACGATCAGGATCTCTCTGAGAAAACAAATATTTATAAACAAATCTGCTTTTTTGCTGTTTTTTATTTACATCCGGCTGAAAATATGTTATAATAAACATAAGTATAGACAGAAAGGTGTGACCACATGAAAAAAAAACTTGCGATCATCAATGCCATTGCAGGTTTTCTTCTGATAATCGCTGTGGTACTCGTTTTCTCCCTTGACTTCAATTACACCGGCAGCCGTTACAAAGGCAAATGTGATATGAATTCTGCATGGCATTACGAAAACGGCTCTGCCGCAGACCTTACCGACCTTTCCTTCAGCGAAGGAAAAGTCTCTGTTTACGCTGCCTACAGCGGAGACACAAACAAGGGAAGGAGCCTTTGCTTCGTAAGCAGAAATATTACTTTCAACGTCTGTCTTGACGGAGAGGACATCTACGACTTCGATCCGCATCTGGGCGGATACTACGGAAAACAATACGGTTCATTCACTCACTGCGTAACTCTGCCCTCAGGCAGCGGCGATCATGTGCTTACAATAAACTGCAAGGAAGTTACCCATGAAAAACATACCGGTATTGAGAATATTGTGATGCAGAACTCCGGTGAATACATTACATATGCTGTACGCTCAGAAAGCGGAAGATTCCTTGTATGTATCCTGGCTTTCTTCTTCGGCATGGCTCTTTTTGCCTTTGGTATACTACAGCAGCGCTCCCAGAATGAACTTGTGGAAACTCTGTCCCTCGGAGTCACTTCAATGATGCTCAGTGCCTGGTCACTGCCGCCCGCTGGTTTTATGCAGTTTTTAGCAGGAAACTCCGCAGCTGAACAAGCTCTCAACCATCTCAGCCTTATGATGCTGCCCATCCCCATTGTAACCTTTGTTGCCTCTATAGCCGAATACAACAAGAAAGAACATATTTATGCCTACATTACAGCCTGTATCATAAATATAATTATCCAGCTCATCGGCGGACTCACAGGCTTCTCAGATCACATTAATACTTTTTTCCTGACGCATATACTTATTGCCGGCGGAACTGTATTTATCATATATATGATACACCGTGCCAACAAACGAAACCGTCTTTCACCGGTCCAGAAAAAATATATTGTCCCTTCGGCAGCTATAGTTGTACTCTCCGGCTTAATAGATATGATAAGGTATTACTTCGGTGATTCTATTGATTTTTCCGCTGCGTCACGCTTCGGACTCCTTTTCTTCATATTCATTCTTGCGATCTATGAAATGAAGCAGCTCGTTGCGATACAGGTCAAAGGCTCTAAGGCAGAGCTTATGCACAAGCTCGCTATTGAAGACTCCCTTACCGGCATCAAGAACCGTACAGGATTCAATGAATATGAGGCTGAGATCATGAAGCGCAAAAAGGGTAAATGCCTGTTCGTTCACTTCGATGTGAACAGACTCAAAAAGGTTAATGATACATACGGTCACGCTGAGGGCGACAAACACATCATAGCTGCTGCCAATGTCCTCAGAGACAGCTTCAGCGATGTGGGAGAGTGTTTCCGTGTGGGCGGAGATGAGTTCTTCGTAGTCCTCGACGGTAAAGACTGTCATGCTGATTACAAGCGATGTATCAAGCTATGTATCGAGCTTCAGAATGAGTACAACAAATCCGAAAACCCTCCGGTAGCCTTACAGCTCGCCTACGGCATGGCGGAATACAAATACGGCAACGGCGATCCGGAAAGTGCGGAACGTCTGGCTGACACACGTATGTATGAGAAAAAGCGCCAGATGAAGGCTGACGAAATACGCAAGACTACTGAGGAAGTACTTGCCGGACTCCAGAAAAAAGCTGATGTCCGTGAAAAAGGCAATGCTTACTGCGCTAAAATAACCAAACCTGTATAACAAAACATCCCGGAAGCAGTCCAACAGGACCGTTTCCGGGATAACTTTTTACTGTGCCGCTTCAACTGCCATATTATAAGGTGCATCGTATCCGTCCTCGCCGATCTCAGCCGGGATGTCAGGATTGAGTCCTATGCCATTGAAGGTCTCGCTTTTCAGAGTCTTTATCTCCGCTACTGTCAGTATCACTGCGCCGCCGTCTGACAGCTCATTGGTGATCTGATAAACGCCTTTTCCGTAGGTCTGGGAGCCAACGATCTTTGCCTTGCCGAAATCACGCAGAGCCGATGCAAACAGCTCCGCAGCTCCGGCGGTGTTTTCGTTCACTATAACAGACATGGGCAGATCTATTTCAGATTCGTCAGAGTAGATAAGTGTCTCAGAGTGACCGTCCTTGAATTCCGCTGTTGCGATGACTCCCTCCGGGAGCAGCGGATCAAGGCAGTCCTCTGCCGCTTCCATGACTGCTCCGTTATTGTCACGGAGGTCAAACACAATACCCTTTGCTCCGTTGGAGATCATCCTGTCGAGTACGTCGATGAACTGCTCCGGAGTATTGGATTTGAAGCCTGATATCTTGATATATGCAACACGGCTGCTGAGCATCTCGCCTGTAACAGACTTCTCAACTATGGAACGGCGTATAAAGGTGGTCTTCTGATTCTTTCCGTCCCGGCGTATCTTCAGAGTTATAGGTGTACCCTCTGTACCGCTCATAGCCTCTACAGATACTGCAAAGCCTGCTTCCTTAACATCAACATCCTCAACGGCTGTTATTATATCTCCCTCCACTATGCCTGCCTCAGTTGCCGGTGAATCGGGAAGTATATCTGAGATACGGATATATCCGCTCTCATCTTCGGTCATGGTGAAGCCGAGTCCCACTACCTCGCCTGAGCTGCTGTTCTTCTCTGTAGCATATTCCTCTGCCGTGAGATAACGGGAATACTTATCACCAAGTCCGGAAACGTATCCCTTCAGGATGCCTCCGCTGAGCTGATTCTCGTTTATGTCTCCGTAATAGTTCTCCCTGACGTAAGTATCAAGAAGCTCAAGAGAGCTGTACTTCTTCGACTTCTCGT
>DNLQ01000179.1 GCA_003488415.1 Ruminococcus sp.
CTCTGCATTCATTATATCATATAAGGTCATAGATTGCAACAAAAGACAGCAGTCCGCCGATCATACGGTAGCTGTTAATGTGTCGCTGCCGGCTTTTGCAGCATAGTATGAAGCGTACCTGAATAACGGCGTGCCGTATGCCGTAAAGCGGCAGAGGAGGGAGTATGTGCGGAATAGCAGGAGTCATCAGCTTCACAGAGGATATGCGTGGTGAGATGAAGGCGTGTGAGAGTATGCAGCACGCACTTTGCAGGAGAGGTCCGGATCAGCGTGGTATAGCCATGTACCCGGAGGCTGCCCTTGTCCATACCCGTCTGGCGGTAATAGACATTGAGGGCGGCAGACAGCCAATGACGCTGAAACAGGGTAAGGGGGAGTATACGATCGTCTACAACGGCGAGATATACAACTCCCCGGAGCTTCGCCGTGAACTGGGAGAAACTGAGCTTCTCACACGCTCCGACACCGAGCTTGTTCTCCGCAGCTTTATGAAATGGGGCGAGGACTGCCTGGAGCATCTTAACGGCATATACGCCTTTGCAGTGTACGACTCAGCAGATCACAGTGTGTTTCTCGCCCGTGACCGCATAGGAGTCAAGCCCCTGTTCTACACTGAACGAGCCGGCAGACTGATCTTCGCCTCGGAGCTGCCTGCCCTGCTGGAGCATCCGGCAGTCCCGGCGGAGATAGACGAGTACGGTGCTGCGGAGCTTCTGCTGATAGCTCCCGGAAGGACTCCCGGCTGCGGCGTGTTCCGTGGCATAAAGGAGCTTCGTCCGGGCTGGTGCGGTACTTATACCTCCGGCGGACTGAAACTCCGGGAGTACTGGAGGCTCCGTGCAAGGGAACACCGGGAGAGCTTCGCCGATACTGCACAGCACGTCCGGGAGCTGCTCCTTGACTCCATACGCCGTCAGCTTGTCTCGGATGTGCCGGTGTGTACCTTCCTCTCCGGGGGACTTGATTCAAGTCTGATATCCTCTGTGGCATCGTCCGAGCTGAAGGCGCAGGGCAGGACTCTCCCCACCTTCTCCGTGGACTACGAGAACAATGACCGGTACTTTAAAAGCTCCCACTTCCAGCCGGACTCCGATCCTGCGTACATCAGGCAGATGACTGAGTACCTGGGCAGCGATCATCACTGGGTGATAGTGGGCGTCAGGGAGCTTGCGGACGCCCTCACCGAAGCAGCAGAAGCCCGTGGACTTCCGGGAATGGCAGACGTGGACGCTTCCCTGCTGCTGCTGTGCCGTGAGATAAAGAAGCATGGTACTGTAGCGCTCTCCGGAGAGTGTGCCGATGAGATATTCGGAGGTTATCCCTGGTACCGTGACAAGGATATACGCATGACTGACGGATTCCCCTGGGCGCAGAGTACGGCGTACAGGAAGAAGTTCATGTGCGGAGACTACGCAGAGCGTATAGACGCTGAGGACTATGTGTACAGCCGCTACCGTGAGACTGCCGACTATGCGGATAAGCTGCCGGGAGACGAGGGTACGGAGTACCGTATGCGTGAGATGACTCAGCTCAACTTCACCTGGTTCATGCAGACTCTCCTTGACCGGAAGGACAGGATGTCCATGTACAGCGGACTTGAAGTGAGAGTACCCTTCTGCGATCACAGGATAGCGGAGTATATGTACAGTGTGCCCTGGGAGTACAAGGATTGGAAAGGCAGGGAAAAGGGACTGCTGAGGTATGCTATGGAGGGATGGCTGCCGGAGGAGGTGCTTTGGCGGAAGAAGAGTCCCTACCCCAAGACTCACGATCCGGCATTCCTGGAGGAAGTCACAGGACGGCTCAGGAATATTCTCTCAGCACCTACGCCACTTACAGACCTGGTGCGCCGTGAGGAGCTTGAGAAGCTGCTTCGCCATGCGGATCATGTCCAGTGGTACGGACAGCTTATGAACCTTCCCCAGACCATCGCCTTTTTCATACAGCTTGACCACTGGATGAAGCGGTTCGGGGTAAGACTGGTATAAGGGGACTGTTCCGGGAAAAGACGGCAGAAAGGGTACATCCTGCAAGTGAGGATGTACCCTGAAAAGAAAGCGGGATGCCGCCCGGCAGTCAGCCTTCTATCTGTCTGGAAAGGAACTGTGCAGCGGCGGAAATAAGGCTCCGCTGAGTCTCACTGACTCCGGAGTTTTTTTCCGACGCAAGAAATACTATCGCTCCGGTCACGTCCCCGGCAGTAATAACAGATACTGCCGCTATCGCCTTGCAGTCCGCACCTTCGACCGGGGCAAAAGTGCTTTCCTGTCCGGAGGGACAGAAGTAGCTGCTGCGGTTCTCCATAAGCTCTTCAAGCTGTACCGTGACACGCCGCTGTGAGAACTCTCTCCGTGAGACTCCTGCGGCAGCGACTACATGATCCTTGTCACATATCACCACCGGACACCCTGCGGTCTTGTGCATGACCTCCGCTACGTACCCGGCATTCTCGCTGATGCTGTTCATTTCCGAGTACTTCCGGAATATGACCTCGCCTTCACTGTTTGTATAGATCTCCAGCGGATCGCCCTCACGTATACGCATAGTGCGCCGTATCTCCTTGGGTATGACGACTCTGCCGAGGTCGTCGATCCGTCTTACTATTCCTGTTGCTTTCATATCAGTTACCTCCGCTAAATTTGGTTGCGATGATAGTATCTGCCGGAATTGCCGGATTATTCCGAGGAAATGATCTGTGTTTTTCTGAAAGCAAAGTGAACTTAACGGACACTGCCGGAGCTGTGCGGTCAGAAGCTCTGAAAGCTCGTCATACTGCTGTTTTTTTATTCACGGCTGGACGCCGGAGGATTCTCGTTAAGGTATCTGTCAAGGATCTCTGCGGCAGTCCTGACGAATCTCACGCAGGGACGCACCTTATAATACTCCTCGGTACGCTTGTCCGGTACGGGAGTGCTGGTGACTTTCAGCCCTTTGAGAAGTTCACGGCATATTATAGTATCATGCTCTCTGCGGAACTCCTCAGCAAGATACTGTATGCGCTTGTAATGCTCCGCCTTTGCCTTGTCGCCGGATCCGGAATCATAGCCGTAGAGGATGCCTGCCACCATGAACATTCCCGAGCAGGTACCGCACACCTCACGCATTCGTCCCATGCCTCCGCCGAAGGAGGATGACAGCCGCATCGCAAGCTCCTCGTCCATGCCTGTAACGTCTGCAAAAGCCACGAATATCGCCTGGGCACAGTTGAGTCCCTCAGCGAAAAGTCTGCACGCCTTGTCAGTGTGATCGTATTTCATAATTTACCTCCTGTGATCCTTTTTCAACATTATACATCATATCCGTTCAAAAATCAATCCGTTACGGATATTGCATACGCCGGTAAAAAAAGAACGTCCGGAGACGTCCTTTCAGTCTGTCGAAAAACCTTATTTTTATCAGAAGACTCTACCCCGCACTCACACAGTATAACCACCCGTGCGATAGC
>DNLQ01000090.1 GCA_003488415.1 Ruminococcus sp.
GTCTGCCTGCGTCCTTATAGGAGCAGCGGCGGCTCCACACACGGTACAGAAATGCGGCAGGTATGCAGATACTCTCACTGCAAACGCTGCCGAGGACTATCACTCGTGGAGACAGAATGATCCAAGATGGGCTGAGATACCTATGGGAGTCTATAATGTGGCTTCTGTGGGCTGTCTTTCCACCTCCCTCTCAATGATAGCTGTTATGTCCGGTGCAAGAAGCTCCGACAGCTTTGATCCGGGCGTGTTCGTGAACAGCATGAACAGCATAGGCGCATTCAACGAGTGGGGCGGCATATCGAGCTGGGGCTCGATATACAAGGTGATACCGGAGTTTTCAGAATTTGGCAGCAGATATTTCTCCGGCACCACTGAGAGCGAAAAGGCTCAGGAGATCAAGGCTCTTATGGAGCAGGGGTACTACGTTATCGTCAATGTCAATACTCATCACTGGGTAGTGGCTGAGGGTGTTTCCGGCGATAAGGTGTACATGATCGATCCGGCTAAGGACGAAAGGGATATGTTTGCAGTGTACGGCAGCGGGGCGGTAGAGTATATGGTGCTGAAAAGCAGCGGAACTCCCGTATCAGGCTTTGTGACTGCCGGACCTGTATCTGTTCCCGATACTTCTTCTCTGCCGGCAGGGGCTGCCGGGGACGCTCCTGCTGAGAGTGTGAAGTATGATCCGTCTATCACTATCAATGTTACAGACATCCCTGAAAAGACAGTATACTTTGCAGGCGAGGCTCTTGACCTGACCGGAGGTGCGGCTCAGGTGACCTATGTCGATCCCGACAGGGGAGAGATAAGACTAAGGAGCGAGGCTATGAACGGAGTGACACACAGCTATTCTGTGGATACCTCCGAAGTTGATATGGACGTTCCCGGTGAGTACGACGTGAGGATCATTGCCTATACCGATCACGCAAGTACTGAGGAGAGCTTCAGTATCACGGTAAAGGAAGCTCCGGTGACTACTGTTGTACCTGTAACCACTGCCGTGGTGACTACAAAGGCAGTTGCGGCGGCTGCGGCGGCAGTATCATCTGAGAAGCCGGCGCCTGAAAAGGAGTCAGCAGCAACGACCGCAGCAGCTTTAACTACTGCGGTGTCGGCAACAACAGCCGTATCTGCTGCCGGATCAACAGCAGCTCCGGCAGAGACTGAGAAAGAACCGCTTGTATCTGAGTACTATTACTGCGGCAGCGACAGTATAAGCGTTGTTTCTGCTCCGTGTACCTCAGATATCGTAACAACGGTTTCCGACGGATGTGTCGTAACAGTAAACGAGATAGTAGACGGCTACGGTCATGTTGTCTCAGATGACATAGACGGCTGGGTAGACCTTACAGGAATGACTCCTGCGGGAGCTCCTGCGGAGACAGCTGCCGGAGACATCAACGGCGACGGTATAGTCGATATCTACGATCTTACGATGCTCAATGATTACCTTGACTGCTTCGGCAGACTGCCTGAGGGCTTTTCGGTACTTCGTGAGCAGGAGCTGAAGTCAGCCGACATAAACGGTGACGGATGCGTGGATTCAGAGGATGTGCTCCTCTACCTTATGATAATCTGCGGCTGAGGTCCGCAGGAAGAAAGGATGGAAATTCACTAATGGAGTGGACTGAGGTGAATATCTATACCGCTACAGCGGCTATAGAGCTTCTTACAGCAAAGCTCCTTGACATAGGAGTCAAGGGTTTTGCCATCAAGGACGCTGAGGATTTCAACGAGTTCCTTGAAAATAAGAACGGTCAGTGGGATTACATTGAGGAGGACCTGATGCAGCTCTCCTCATGTGAGACCTGTATCACAGTCTATCTTCCCGGCAACAGTCAGGGAGCGGATATGCTTTCAGCTATCCGCTCTATGCTGGCTGAGGTAAAGAGTGCTGACAGGGAAGGAAATTACGGAAGACTTGAGGCTGAGCTGTCAAGTATCCGTGAGGAGGACTGGGCAAATAACTGGAAGCAGTACTTCAAGCCTATAACCGTAGGAGAGAAGCTGATAGTAAAGCCTTCCTGGGAGGAGCTTGAGGATACCGGGGGAAGAAAGGTGCTGGAGATAGATCCGGCGTCCAGCTTCGGTACAGGTCAGCACCATACCACAAGGCTGTGTCTGGAGCTTCTGGAGGACTGTGTGTCAGAGGGCAGTCATGTACTCGATCTGGGCTGCGGCAGCGGCATACTCTCCATAGGAGCGATACTCCTGGGAGCTGCTGATGCTGTTGCAGTGGACATAGACCAGAACGCTGCGGCGACTGCTGCGGAGAACGCTGAAAAGAACGGTATCCCCGCAGACCGCTACAGGACTTACTACGGCAATATCATAGATGACGAGAAGCTCTCTGCGGAGATAGAGTCTCCCCTGGGCGGATATGACGTCATCACCGCAAACATAGTTGCGGACGTGCTGATCGCCATGAAGGATCACTTCCGACGCTACCTCAGAAAAGGCGGTACCCTTATCATATCGGGTATCATCGAGGAGCGTATGGAGGAGGTGCTTTCCGCAGTTGAGGCTGTGGGCTTCACCAGACTGAGAGTCAGTGTGAAGGAAGGCTGGGCAGCAGCTGAATTCAGGCTATAATCTGTCAGCAGCGCAGGAACGTACCGGCAGCAATGCTCCATACAGTGCAGTGGTGCAGCAGCGGAGTACGCTTGATACGCTAAGGCAATGAATTATAAATTATACAGCAAGGAGAATGATACAAGTGGCATTATTCAAGAAAAAGGACAAGCAGAACGAAGGAGCAGCAGAGAATAAGCAGACTGATGTAAAGGCTCTTGCTCTTGAGGCTCTCAACAATAAGCTCAACGGTCACCTTTATGATGACTGCATCATCATGCCCAGAGGCGGCTACACCATTGACATCAATGTTGCAAGACAGCAGGAAAAAGAAGGCATCAAGATGGCGCAGTTCGTATACATCATCAGACATGATGATTTTGACGAGGCTATCATCGAGCCTACAGACGCTCAGGGACAGACCTGGGAGGAGGCTGCCGATGTAGCATCACGTATGTTCATGGGAAGCATCTGGCACTGTATAGATCAGTCCAATCAGAGAAAGAGTCCGATACCTGTATCCGTTGATTATCTGGGACAGCACTATGACTTTGATATGTTCAGTCAGTCTGTCGTAAGAGTAGGCGTATCTGAAGAGAAGGAGCCTACAATGCTGGTAAACTTTATCAGAGACCAGATACCCAAGTATCTTGGCTCAAAGAAGTACTACTGGCTGAGGATATTCGTTGCACGCTTCAACAACAACAAGATCGCAGAGGTGCGTGTGAACGGATCTATATGCGTTGAGCTGTCACAGTACTTCCAGGAGTATGTTGATTCAATGGACGCTGACGGCAAGTTCGTAAGCGAGAAGCAGTACGCATTCTTTGTACAGCACGAGGACGACAAGTGTCCCTTTGACAAGGATACAGTTATTAATGCAGCCAAGGAAGCTATCAGCCTTATGGTAAAGATCAAGAACCGTGAGGACTACGAGGCTATGGCAGAGAAGCTGGTTGAGATGACAGGAAACAAGGGACTTGCTGCTGAGATACGCATATTCATCCCTGAGATACTCGCAAAGCTGACTCTTGGATTCCGTGAGGGCGACAAGCTCTACCTTATCCAGGATGAAGGTCAGGTAGAGTTCAGAAAGACACAGCTCCGCTCCTACTTCTACATACAGCAGGTAGTGCTTGAGTTCCTTTCAAAGCATCCTGCAACCGAAGAGGTACAGAGCATAGTCTACAACAGCGTTGCCTTCAAGGAGATGAGGAAGGTGCTTGAGGACGCAAAGAAGGCAGGGCAGGAGGTTCAGCCCGGAGATCTCTTTGTACCCGGTACAGCCTACAAGATAGCAGAGGAAAACTATTTCGTATGGTAATTGCATCCATATAGCTGTAATAACAATTAAAGCCTTACAGAGTACAGCTCTGTAAGGCTTTTGTGTTTCTTATAGGATACCGGTCACGTCCTTCTTTTCAAGTATCCGGAGGACGCTCTCGTTTATACGCTCTTCGCTTATATCACCGTTATTCACAGCGTTCTCGACGCCTGCAACAGCGGCGGCAGTATCGTTTGGCATAAGTATCATGTCTGCTCCTGCCTGTACTGCCATGACCGCAGCAGTATCGGCAGTATAGTTGTCGGCTATTGCTCCCATGGAGTGAGAGTCTGTGATGACAAGTCCTTCAAACCCAAGTTCACCTCTGAGCCAGTCGGTAATGACCTTATGTGAAAGGTCGCCGGGGAGGTCGTCTTCTGCACCGGTGGTTATCTGATGCCCCACCATAACGAAGTCTGCACCGGCTCTGATACCGCCATTGAATGCCTTGAACTCAGTATCACGCAGGTCTTCAAGGCTTCTCTCGATAATGACTGAGCCGTAATGGGTATTGGCTCCGCCTGCGCCAAGTCCGGGGAAATGCTTCAGTGCCGAGCATATCCCCTCGGAGTGAAGTCCGTCCGAGACTGCGGCGGACATTGCTGAAACGATCTCCGGATCAGTGCTGAAAATGCGTGGGCCAAGCTCGTTGTAGGGATTGATATTCACGTCGCAGACAGGAGCGAAGTCCAGATTGAAGCCGTAAGCTGCAAGATCCTGACCTATGGCAGCGCCTGCACCGAATGCTGCATCGTAGTCGTTGAGACTGCCGTAGTTTACCATATCCGTTACCGGATTCTCGCTCAGCTTCCACTGTACACGGGAGATAGTTCCGCCTTCCTCGTCAACGGAGATAAATCCCCCGATACCGTATCTGTGAGTCATATCCCCAAGATCTGAGTTGAGGGCAGTGAGCTGCTCTGGGTCGATGATGTTCTTGTCAAAGAGAATGAATCCTCCTACCGGAAAGGCGTCGTAGCTTGCCTGTACCCTTTCGTCGTAGTATGTGACCTCGTCGTAGCCTGTGAGCTGCTCGGGAGTGACGATGAACATCTGGCAGACCTTCTGGTGAAGATCCATTTTTTCAAGCTGTTCTTCGGCTTTGCTTGGGGGAGGTTCTGTAGGCGGCTCTGTTGGCGCTTCGGTCGGAGGAAGTGTCTCAGCCTCAGTAACAGGCTCTGCCGGGAGCTGTGAGGACTCTGTATCGGGAGTCCTTACCGAGCAGCCTGTTGTCAGCAGCATAACAGCCGCTGCAAGTATTTTCAATTTTCGATCCATAGATATTTCCCTCCGGAGACGGGGGCGTTCCGTTATTTCCACCCGTTCCTTCTGAACTGTCTGACTCTTCTGCGGATATACCTGAAGGTATAGTCCTCACCCTTTTCGCTGAGCATACGCAGAAGAAATTCCAGTTTGTTTTTTGTCTGTTCCTCGATGATGCGCTTGTTCTTGGCACGGAGGAAGTAATTGAGCGGACAGGAATCATTGTACTTCTCGCCGTTGTAGATCTTTGAAGCTGCCACACGGTCGCAGAACATCTCAAATATGTATTTATCCGGCATTTTCACAGGTTCGAGCTTACCTGTAGCCGTGCTGTAATCCGTCCAGTACTCGAAATGGTGGCGGTTGCGTCCCTTGTGGTGCATCCATGCCTTGGAGTAGCCGTAAAGCTCACGTTCCTTTTCATTCGGGCTTCTGTCGCCCTGATAGCACATTACTCCGGGGATGAACTCAGTGGGGGAGAATTTGGAAAGGTCATGAAGAAGCCCGCGTACCGGTATACCTGCTTTGAAACAGTGGATCATCACCTTATGTCTGTGACCGAGGACTGTTCTGGTATGACCGATAAACTTATTGAAGAGATCCATGTTCTGCATCGCCTTTCCGGTCAGACACGGGAGCTGCGGCTTCGCAGATCCAGAACGCTTTCCTTGATGATAAGGTCACCGCTGATTATGCGTCTGCCTCCGGAGTATCCGGGATTCTCCAGCTTGCGCATTATAAGTCCGACGGATGCAGAAGCCATTTTATCGAGATTCACCTCAATAGTGGTGATCGTGGGGATGCAGATATTGGATACCACGTAATTGTCATATCCGACTACTGAGATATCCTCCGGTACACGCACACCCTTTGACTTCAGTGCGTTTATCACACGGAAGGCAGTTTCGTCGCAGTTACAGACGAATGCGGTAGGCATTTCCTCCGGAAAATCCAGCTTGTCGTGGAGTATGCCGCGCTCGTTCCGGTCGGAGATGGTCCATTCCGGACGGTAGTCAAGGTGGCTTTCAATGAGACATTTCATATATCCCAGGAAGCGGTCGTTGATGCTGCTTGTGGCGTTGATAGTGCCGATGAAGCCGATCTTTGTGTGTCCCATTTCCACCAGGTAATCGGTGAGGACGTAGCCGCCGTGGTAGCTGTCAGAGTTGACTGAATCCACCTTGAAACGGTTATCGTAGAAATCCACGAATATCAGCGGCAGTGAGATCTGGCTTATGGCACTGGAGTAGCTGCGGTGTATCTGACCGATAACGATAACGGCGTCCACCTTGTTTTCTGTTACCATATTGGGGAGAATGCCGTTTTTCTCGCTCTCACCTGAGATGCACTCGTACATGGTACTGACGTTCATGGCAGAGAGCTTGTTGGAGATAAGAGCGGTAAGCTCCCAGTAGAAAGTACCCTTAGGACCGACGAAGCGTTCTGAGGTGATAATGCCAACAGTGCTTCCGGCGGCAGGCATAGCAGGCCTTTTTCGTGATGTCTTGGTGTTTGACGGCTTATAGCCCATTTCATCGGCAGTTTCACATATCTTCTGCCTGAGTTCAGCGCTCACACCGTCACGTCCGGCGAGAGCGTTGGATACAGTTACCACGCTGACACCGAGTTTAACGGCAATATCGAGCATTTTGACTCCGTTTTTCATATATACTCCTTAGT
>DNLQ01000016.1 GCA_003488415.1 Ruminococcus sp.
CCTGACATCGCTTGCGTATACCCGTTTTTCTCCGCTGCCAACTGTAAGGTATACCTCAACTTCTCCTGCTCCGTCTATCCTTCCAAGAAATTCCGACAGCCGCTTTTCGGTATCTGAACAGTAGGACGCTGCGTCCGCTGAAACAGCGTCCGTAACTGATACAGTACTCTCAGCCTTCCCGGTATCAGGCATCAGAGATGACAACAGCAGAAGCAGAAGTCCGGCTGCTCCCAGTGCCAGAACTACGGCAGTACCGTACTTTCCGCCAAGTATCTGCTGTAACCTTTCACTCAGCTTCATCAGTTACCTCCGTATCTTCACCAAGAACGCTCCTGATAACTTCACCGGCAGCCTCAGGTGAATCACTCCTTATCCTGACACTATTAATAATTATGCACCCGTCCTCTGAAATATTAATCTCCGGCACTATATTGCTGCAAAAGATCCCGGCTTTTTCAAGCTCCTGACTCAGTACGCCGGCTATACTGTCTGAGGTCTCACGGATAAGAGCGTCGGTGTAAAGCTCCGGATAGGTTGTTTCATCTTTATACTCAAAGTGTTTCAGCTCCGGCAGTTCAAGTTCCCCTGCACTCTGCACCAGCGGTGCAGATATTACAAGGAGCAGTATAAGTGTGAGCATCATCCTTACCTGCCCTTTAAGTCTTCCTGAACCGGTCAGTCCCTCTGTCAGTGCTATCGCAGCCGATACAGTACATACTGCCATTGCAGTTTCCTTCAGTCCTTCCATACCAGCCCTCCTATGCAAGCGCATTCATGAATATTGCCGTACATATCACAAGTATACCTCCCTGTGCGATCATCACACTCTGTGCAATTGCAAGCCCTTCATCCAATGCCCTCAGCAGCGATGCAAGCGAATCGGCAGACATCATATCCGCTGCTGCCGCTCCAGCCCACATGGCGATCCGGAAAGCTATCACCTCAAGTATGGGCGGAAGCATGATGAGCGCTATTGCTATTATACCGGCTGCACCAATAGTTCCCCGTATCACTTCAAAGCTGCCCTTCACCGTTCCGTATGCCTCTGAGACCGCTCCGCCGATAACCGGTACTGCTCCGGAAAGCAGCATTCGTGCTGTTCTGTCTGCTGCTCCGTCAACACGTCCGCTGAGACTGCATCTGAGTGACAGAAATCCGGTAAACAAAGTGGCTGTCACTGTGATGAGCATACCCACTGTCTTCCTTATTAGCCGCACCATTGACTCCCCGGGAGAGCTTGGAAAAATGCTGCCGGAGACTGCCAGCGCAGTGGAGACTGAAAGTACCGGCAGCAGCAAGGATTCCGATACCTTTACTATCACCTCGGATGCTGCCAGTATCAGCATATGGAACATACCGGCTGATGTCAGTCCTCCACAGATGACCGTTATACCGGTAAAGATCGGGACATATACCAGTGTGAAGGATGCCGTTAGCTGAATGCTCTCCAGTGTCATTCTGTAAACGTCAAGGAGCGGCGGAGCTATTGCCGAAACAGAAGTCAAGGCACATACAAGCCGGAAGATGCCTCCGGATCCGGACTCAGTGATGCTGCGTATTACTGCGCTGAACACTGCAAGTACAAGTATCATACCAAGACAGCGCAGCGGCGCTTTCAGCCAGTCACCCAGCCTCCCGGACAGTATCTCCCAGAGCGCTCCAAGTCCGAGTCCGGGTGTATCTTCATAGCTGAAGCCAAGGTCGCAGCTTCTGAGCAGGTCGTTGATATCATCTGCGATCTCAGCTGCTGCTCCCGAAACTCCGTCTGCACCGGACAGCAGATACGCACGACACATCAAAGCAGCTCTCCTATACGCTCCAGGAGCAGCTTTACAAGCGGAAGTGCCATAAACGTAAGCGCTCCCCGTCCCCATATCCCGGCAGCAGCGGCTATGGCGGATTCTCCGCAGTCACTGCACAGCTCACAGGTGATCTGAGTTATACAGCACACTGCCGCTGCCTTGAATACAAGAGTAACACAGCTTTCAGGTACTCCGGCTTCGTCAAATATGCTTATCACTTCAGAAACCACCGGAGATATGAAAAGAAGTGATCCGGCAAGTATTCCGGCACAGGCTGCAAGAGCTGCAAGCATGGACTGCTCACGGCAGTACTGCCGCAGTATCACCGCCAAGAGCGCTGAACATACACAGAATACCGAAACTACAAAGCAGTTTTCTATCATAGCCCAAACACCTGTTTCACGGTATCAAACAGCTCTCCTATCTCACGGACTATGATAACAAGTACAACTATCAGTCCTGCAAGAGTGGTCATCATAGCCTGTTCCTCACGCTCCGCACGCTTCAGCACAAGATTGAGTACCGCTACTATAATGCCAATTCCTGCAATTTTGAAGATCAGATCAATATCCATTTTTTCATCTCCGTTATATGAACATGATGCCAGCCATAAGCCCTGCCAGCACTCCCACACTACGGCAGAGTCTGCCACGGCGCAGATATTCTTCCTGCCGCCGCCGGTAAAGCTCGTCATTCTCCGCAAGCAGTGCCTCGATCGCTCCTGTCTGACCGGGTATATCACTGCTTCCAAGAGTCTGACCCAGCCTGTGTATCAGTTCCTTCTCCTCGGGCAGCATATCACCCTGTTTTTCAAGCGCTGAGTCCCACTGAGCAGAGAAACTCTTCTGCGGTTCAAAGACAACCGGAAGTGAAGCTGTGAAAGTAAGCTCCCTGACGAAGGCACTTTCTTTCAACACAGCACATATCTCATAGACGTTCATCGCCTGATAGCTCACAAGAAATTCACATTTCCGGAGCATATCGGATATGCTCCGGCATACATCGGCTCTGCGCCTCAGACAGTCTGATTGCAGCATCCCGGCGGCAGAGAAGGCTGCCGTTAAAAGCAGCGCTCCGGAAAGTCTAATCAGCATGGCAGAGTTGCTTTATCTCTCGGACTGTACCGGGAGAACTGCTGCCGGTAAGGAAAACTGCGATATCAAAAGTACCCTCTGAGATCAACTGTCTGCCGGACTCACGGCTGCATAGCTCATCATAACTTCTGGCATGAAACGTAGCTGCAAAACGTATACCACAGCCTGAGCCGTCAATGATCGCAGCTGTATCAGAGCCTCCGGAGACTTCATCACAGAAAATGAAGTCAGGAGAAAGAGTGCGTATGCCTGAGAGTATGCCCTCCGAACGTGTACAGCCTGCAATAATGTCCGTCAGTAAGCCTACGTCAAATACAGGCTGACCTCCGGACAGAGCAGCAAGCTCTCCTCGCTCATCAATCAGAACTGTTTTGTAATTGTCGCCGCAGATCCTGCACAGGTCACGAAGCAATGTGGTTTTGCCGGAGTTCACTCCGCCGCAGATAAGGACTCCTTTACGGCAGCCTGCAAGCCGTGGGAATACATTCCCGGCACATCCGGGATATGCGGCAGAAATACGGAAGTTAAGCCCGTTCCAGTCTTTCATGGTGCCGGCAGAGGTGTAGGTACCGGCAAGTCCAACACGGATGCCTCCCGGAAGCGTAAAAAAGCCCTGTCTCAACTCACGGTCACAGCTGTGGATGGAATAATGGGCAAGTGCTGTTACAGCAGCTCCAAGTTCAGAAGATGTAGTCTTTACAAGAGCACTGAACTTTCCGGATGACTCCAGCGAACCTCCAGGCGACAGATACCTCACTCTGTCTGGGTATACGAAAGCTGTAGGGCGGTCGCTGTGCAGCCTCACCTCGGTAAGTCCAACCCGGTCACGTTCACATACCCTCAGCATCGCTTGCCTTACACGATCAGGCATATATCCGCATATGGTATCATAACTTGTCTTCGCTCCCATTTCATCACTTCCTTTCAATAAATACTATTCAGACTGCGGACGAGTTATGACAAAAAAAGGACGCCTGAGCGTCCGTAACAAAAAAAACAGCACACCGAAGTGTGCTGTCATTTTTGAGATTATTCCTTTACACCACCGAGAGCTACGCCTGCGATAATGAACTTAGACAGGATGATGTAGATGATAACGATGGGAAGGATGGAAAGCGCAATTGCAAGATATATAGCACCGTAATCAGTGAACTTATCTGATGCCTGGATAGCAGATACCATCATAGGAAGTGTCTTCTGCTTGAAGTTGGATGAGATAAGGATCATGTTAGGTGTATAGAAGTTGTTCCAGCTTGCGATGAAGGCGAAGATAGCCTGTACAGCTATAGCGGGCTTCATCATGGGAATTGCGATAGATACGAATGTTCTGAACTCGCTGCATCCGTCGATTCTTGCAGCCTCAACAATGTCAAGGGGGAAGGACGACTTCATGTAGGAACGCATGAAGTATACTACAGCAGGTGCTGCTATAGCAGGAAGAATAAGCGGCCAGTATGTATCTGTTAATCCGAGTTTCAGCATGAATGCTACGAAACCGGCAGATGTAACCTGTACAGGAACCATCATTACAAGGAGTATTACTGTATAAGAGACCTCCTTGAGCTTGAAGTCATATACATGGATGCCGTAAGCAGTCATTGCTGAGAAGAATACTGTAAAGACCGTAGAAAATGCTGTGATGAAAAAGCTGTTTTTGTAACCGATCCACACGTTGTAAACTGTGTTGTAGTTAACATCACCGAAGAGCTTCTTTACATTCTTGATGAGATTGGTACCGGGAATAAAGGAGATACCGTTTGCGATAGCAGTAGATGTACGTGTCGCATTAATGATAAGAATGTAAATAGGAAGCAGACAGATAATAGTCAGTATGATAAACCATATAGTCAGTATGATAGACTTGGTCCTGAGTTTCGCTGTATAGCTGTCCTTCGAGTCACCGTATACTGCTTTCATTTTACTCATATCGAAAGACCTCCAAACTGCTTATTCTGCTGCTTTAACTGCTGAGCAGCCTTCTTGCGCTGCTTCTTCTTAGCGATCTCATCCTTGTCACGGGTGAGATAGAAAGCGATACAGCCAAGGATAAGCGTAATAATAAACAGGATAACGGAAGCAGCTCCGGCATATCCCATCTTGGGGTCTGTCTGATCGTGGAAATACTCGTAAATGTATACAGCCACGGTCTTCAGGTCAGTGTTGACCTTGTTCGGATCCTTGTGATAGAGATAAGGAATATCGAACATCTGGAGACCACCGATCATTGATGTAACAAGTGTGTAAGCCATGATGGGGCTCAGCAGAGGCAGTGTGATCTTTCTGAAAACCTGTCCGGCTGTAGCACCGTCGATACTTGCTGCTTCAAACAGTGAGGGGTTGATACCCTGAATACCGGACATAAGCATGATCATGGTATTTCCGAACCACAGCCATGTCTGGATAAACATTACAACGCCTCTTGCCTGTGCAGTACCAGTTACAAACTTTATAGTTTCATACTTATCAGAAACAGTGTCATGCTTGACAATGCCGATCTTACTTAACAAGAGATTGATAGCACCAGGAGTATTAACTGCCTCACCGCAAAGCTGGAGGAACAGTACAGCAACAGATGCTGCTGTGATAATATTCGGCAGGTACATTACAATCTTAAAGAATCCCTTTCCGGGTATCTTGAGGTTTGCCTCAGTAAACCATACAGCAAGGGAAAGTGACAGAGCTATCTGGGGAATAAAGTTTCCGCACCAGAGAAGAACTGTGTTGCCAAAGGAATTATAGAAGCTCTTGCTGACGTTACGAGCAGCACGTCCGCCGGCTCCTGCAAGTATTGTTTTGTAGTTGTCAAAGCCTATAAAGTCACCTGTCTTGTTATCCTGGAATGACAGGATAAAGGTGTTGATCAAAGGCCACAACTGGAAAAAGAAATAAACGAGAAAAAACGGCAGTATGAAAAGATAGCCGTATTTTGCATAGCTGATTGATTTGATACGTCTCTGAGCAGCTGATGCCATAACACACACCCTCTCAAATTAAAAGATTTTATAAATAATATGCGCCTACGGAATACCATGGGTATTCCGTAGGGTTGCATATCAGTTTAATTTGTCACTCGGTTCAGACTAAATTAGTCATCCCACTCGAGAGAAGAAATGTGCTCAGATACGAGATCCTTGAATGCTTCCTGTGTAGCATCCCAATCACCGCTGCCCTCGAGGTACTCTGTCTTAACAGCGTCGATGAAGTCAGTCTTGATTGTAGCATCGTAAGGTGTGATGAGTCCCTTGAAGTCGATGCCCTTAGCGTTTTCAGCAAGAGCCTCGTAGAAGTTCTGTCCGTTGAGGTTGTTTGTGATTACCTCGTTGAATACAGTCTTGGAACCGATCAGATCATCCATAACCTTGCTGTTGTTTACATACTCAGGCTTCTTAACTGCGTAGTCAGCCAGCTGCTTCTCGTCAGATGTAGCAGAGATGATGAACTCACGAGCCTCGTTACCGTTGTCTGTAGCAGGATTTACAACGATCCATGTACCGCCCCAGTAGAA
>DNLQ01000197.1 GCA_003488415.1 Ruminococcus sp.
GCGGAAACCTCGACCTCAATGTTAACGGCGAGTATTACCGTGGCATGATCACAGAGCCCCTTTGCCAGATGATAACTGCGGAAAAGGAAAAGACACTTACAATGCCTACCGGACAAACTCAGCACATGACCTTTGATCTTACCGACAATGAGATAGAATGGGACGAGAATTCATCCTGGGTATCATCTGTTACAAGGCTTCCTGACAGCACCAATGATACACTTAACATTTTCATCTATCCCTCTGCTGATTCCAGAAACATAGCAGGAGTTGTTGTGGGAGTTGCGGCTCAGTACAGCCTTCCCTCATCTAAGGCAATGCAGGTCAATCAGAACTCAATGAACGTATATGGAAGCGGAACAAGCGATGCGGTGTTCTATTATACCGGACTGCCAGCCAACAATATGCAGAATTTGACTGATCTGAAGGTCCGGTGCCGAAATGCCCGTATCCTGTTCGACCATGCACTTGTTCAGCAGGTAAGAGACGGCGTTGTGGTAGCTAACTACATTGTGTTCTTGGGAGGTGCTTCAGCGCAGCTTGGATTGCGGGCAGCTCCTCAGAGCGGAACTACCGTTAGTGATCCCACTTGTCAGAAAATGCTGCTGGCCTTTGGTACAGATACCAAGGAGATGACCCTGTTCAACTCAGATACCAATGTCAATGATATTGCGGTATCTGTAAAGTACAAGTCAACACTGGACCATGGCCTCAACGACTACTATTCGCCCTATGTATATCTTACAGATGTTGGCATAGGCAAGATCTCTCCCGGAATGATGGCGGAGATACCCTTAGAGATACCCTATCTGTCTGAGGTAACTGAATACTGGATCGTTTCATTTGGCAATATAACGGCAAATGTTGACGCAGCTCTTATCACCAACTACACCTACAGTTCCAAGAACATTGACAGCAATGGAAAGACCGACCATGTAGGCCTAAATCAGACCGGCTGCTATAGCTTTGCACGGTCATATGCAGTCACCAACCAGATCACTCCATGCAGCAGAACATCTGCGGATATTACCGGAAACGGCATCGTGGAGCTTGTGGATTTGGCGTTCACCACAGCTGAGGCAGAGGCTGGTATGGCCTCAGGAACTGATTCTCCGGTCCAGATGATAGTGACCTATTCTGACTCAAGTGCCGCTGTCCACAGCAGGCTCTTTGATGACATCCGGGAATACATCCAGATCAGTGACGAACAGACAAGAACAGAAGCAGAGGTCGACAGCAAGCAGTTCAAAGCCGGAAAAATATCAAGAGTACGTTTCTTCCTGCCGAACTGTGAGAACATCGAGTCTATCAGGCTGATACCGAAAAATGATGAGGGTACGGCTTCATGGAGGCTTGCTAAGATCGAAGGCTCGCTGATGTTCGGGAATGTTGATCTTGACCGTGTGATCGACCAGCAGATAACTCAGTCCGAAAACGGCATAGAGATAAAGTACACCAATGTATCCATGCGGACCTATGTCTACACAGGCGATAAGGGTGAATGGGTATTTGATCATTCTCACGGCACAGTTGTCGGATCTGAAAAATCAGCTGTAATAATGGTATATGTTGATGACGGATTTGATGTAAAGGCTGTATGGAACGTAGAAGGCCAGCCCGATGTTTCGGATACGACCCTGTTCAATATCACTTCGGATTCAGTAACATTTGTAGCTCCGAAGAACTCTTCATCGACTGTACAGACCTATCAGATAACCATAACCTCACGGAAGAACAACGCATACAAGGACGTAATAACTGTATCTGTTCCAGTTCCGGAGCCGGAGAAGATCGAGCCTGCAACACATGAGGCCGGATCAAGCGATAGTAACACTCAAGAGAATGAAACTGAAAGCGTGCAGCAGCCTGCTGAAAGCACCACATCTCCTCAGGAAGAGAACACCAACAACTCTGAGGAGACAACGGACTCAGCAGACAGCACGCAAAACGAAGAACAATAAATCACAGAGGTATACAGTATATGGATGATCTGCTCGTAAAACTAAAGAAATTTAGGGTACTGATAATAGTATTGGTGGTGCTTTTGGCAGCTGTCTCAATATCGCTGATATTAAGACGCTCCTTGAAGGAGACGCCGGTAGCTGAGACCCAGGAGCCCATTGGATATTTTACTGACACAGATCATCCTGTATACCTTACAAGCAGCGAAACTGAGCTTTCGCTCCGGCTTGAAAGCCATGCAGAAGATGATCTTGCCTGGGAAGTTAGCTGCGACCTTGACAACAAGGTGATGATCCAGAACGATGAAGGCAGCAACGGGGAACTTGTGTCCGTTATCAAGCCCGGCTCTGCCGGATATGCGACCATAAGCTATACCCGCAGCGGAGAGATCGCAGGTGTCCCATACACATCAGTCAGCATAGATGTAGACGTAATAGTGTCAGAGGATGAGGAAAAACTGCTAACTATCCAGCTTTCTGATATTCGGCAGAATGTCAGCGACAGCGGTGCCCTTGATACTGACAGTCCATTCATTCTAAGCGGTGACAGAGTGATCCTGCCAAAGGGCGGTGATTGGACACTTGAGCCTTACGACCAGGAAAATGTTCCGGAAGGACTGTACCAGATCGGCCATGGAGTAGGCGACAACGGGATCCCATTTTATGTGGTAAGTATGGATACATCAGTCATGGTGTCAGATGACGGCTCAATATCGGAAAAAGCTATGGACAGCGTGCTTGTGCTGAAAAGTGAGCAGCTTGGCATAGAAAAAAAGCTCAAATGCAGAATGGATCCAACCAGATCATGGGTCCTGTATGTTGTGGAGGACTAGATCATGGACAGCGAAGAGCAGTTTGAGTATAGTGAAACTGAAGCATTACCTGAGGAATTTGACGAAAAGACGCTAAAAAAGCTGCGCAAAGCAGAGCTGAAAAGGCTGGTCATGAGCGACCTGAGACAGAATGCTGACGGCTCACTTTCCTCAGGCAGGGGCTTGATATTAACGCCCTACGGCTTTGGTGACGGTGCGATGAATGTCATGATATTTGGCATAAAGGACAGAAAATTCCGATACCGTTCAACTCTGAAAAACCAGACTCAGAATTATTATCAGATCTCTAAAGCTATGCAAAAAACAGGTCATATCGTCAGCATGGATACAGCGCCGGACGCAGCGGTCTGCTATGTAAGACATATCGTGCTAAGGCCTGTGGTGCTGTTTTATGAGAACGATAGTGAGACAGACATAAATAATGTGGTGATCCATGCCTATTGCGGCAGATCGCCGCTGGCTTTCCTTGCAGTCAGACAGGCTGTGAAAAGGTTTGAAAAAGAGCTTCCCAAACAGATAAAGCGAGCAGCCTCAAAAGAACATTCCTGAGAAAACGGCTGTTCTATGTGATCGGAAGTATCAAAACAGGAGGGAATAATAATGGCACTAAGTTCAGACAATAACTCCAGAAGAGGTAAATATAATGAGATCTTGAATGACATCCATGATGCTATAGGAACAGATCTTGCGATCGCCGCCGGCGGAGATGATGCCTTCAACGCATCTGAGTACGCATCTCTTGCCGAGCAGCTAAAGGAGCTGGATCAATGCCTGCGCTCTCCGGAGGATCATACGCCTGATGAGATAAAGGAATGTATCGACAAGACTCTCGATGCTATCGAGAATTATTCAGCTCAGCCAAGCAGCGAGCTCAGCGGAAACAAAGAGCATCTGGAAATGGTGAAGAATGAACTGAATGACAAAAAATCGGACATTGACGAGATGTATGGCAGCTTTTCAAGCAAGGAAAGAAGACAGAAGGGCTGGGAAGCAGCCGAGGAAGCAGTCGAGAACGACCACCCGGAAAAGCCATTGGAGCTGGGAGAAGAGGTCAGCTTTGACGCATCACAGAAGTTTGATGAGATCGGCAGTCAGATCAGATCAAGTGTTTTAGGTCAGCCTGATTGTCCTCCCGGCACTGACATTGAGATGTTTTTTAATGAGCAGAAGGCAAAAATGGCCGAGTTTGCAGCTAAGACCCTGGCAGTTAGAATGATCGACCTGAGCATTAGGGATATGCAGCTGAGCTACTCCGGATCTAATGATCAGGAAACCAAAGGCATCAACGCCGAAATGCTTGGCAGCGAAAACATAAACAACGGTGCAGCCGAAATACAGGGGAGAGCGGATTTTGAACGAATGATGCAGGGCGTCCAGACCTGGGAGGACCTTAATGCCCTGAGAAATCTTACGCTCAATAATAACGGCAGCGGACTTATAAATGAGTTGTCAAGAAGCAGCAAGAGCATTATCAACGAGGAGGATCAGGCAGAAAGAATGCGTGAAGCTCAGAAGGAGCTTGAACAGCGCAGGCATGACGACCCGGTAATGGGAATGTGAGATCCTTCGAGAATGTTTAGGTGCCGAAGAGCTTCCGACTGACCAGTATCCAGATCCGGCAGACAATACGAAAAAAAGGCAATGTCCTCCTTAGATGGAAGGCATTACCTTTATTTTACTGGCAAGCTGCTCTTTGCTTTTCAATTTCCATAAGCAAACGTTTCTTTCAGTTTATTCATCGAGGCATTAACAGATCTATTTGTCGAATTAGGAAACATTGTCCTTCGTCAGACGTTCAAGCAGGGATCTGATCAATGATACAACGTCGGATTTCATGCGATCTGTTAAGACGGAAAAATGATAAAAATACTCCGCAGAGCAACACACTTTGCGGAGCATTCTATTGTTAAATAAAAAATAAGTGGCTGACAGGTTTTTGTCAAAAAGCAAGCCTGCAAATACCTGTTTTAAGCCATTTGTGAGCTCTAATCTTGAGGCGAGGGGAATTGAAAAAGTAGAAGCACTTTTAGTGGTTTTTGCTAAATTGCGAAAATGGCTGTATTTCGCGGTATTTTACGATTTCGCTTTTAGCAGCTTCAAGTGATTTTTGGCAGTTTTTGGTACAAATAAGTGGTAAACAAGTGGTTGGAATACGTTTTTTTCTGAAAAAACGAATCAGAATTGCCACAATTTCCTTCAAAATATTGTATGCCAAAATCGACTTTTTGTCACGAAAATCTATCTGCGAACATTACGATTATTTATAATATTCAGCATACCACTGAGCGAAATTTTTCAGACCTTCACGAATACCGATTGTCGGACGGAAGCCGTAGTCAGCTTCCAAAGCGGAAGAGTCTGCATAGGTCACAGGTACATCTCCGGGCTGCATTCCGACGAGCTCTCTGTGTGCCTCAAAATCGTAGTCAGATGGAAGAACACCTGCGTTCACAAGCTCCTCCTGCAATGTGCTGATGTAGTCAAGCAGGTTCTCAGGAGTACCGCCGCCGATGTTATACACTGCATAAGGGGGGAGGGGGAGTCCGTCCTCGCCATTCTGCTTCTTCGGAGCTCCTTGCATTACACGATAAACTCCTTCAACAATATCATCAATGTAGGTGAAATCGCGCTTGCAGTTG
>DNLQ01000144.1 GCA_003488415.1 Ruminococcus sp.
CTCCGGAAGGCTACATACGCACAGGTCTGATGTTTGAGGGAAAGGACTTCCTTAAAGATCTCACCGCCGAAAAGCTGACACGTTTCTTCACTGACTGCTGTACTGTTCTGCACAACGATTATTCCTCTGACGATCTGTACACAGTTTATAGTTCGATCTCAGACGGGATCCCGGATGAATACTGCTTTACCCCCAGGTATATCTACGGTCTGACAGAACCTGTATTCATGGCTGTCGGAGCTGTGAACGGATTTGAGAACGATTACAACATTCTTTTTTCCGGCGATGACATAAAGACTACGGATATGGAATATCGTCTGGGAATATCCGAGGACAGCCGCAGCTTCGTGCCGGTATGCAGTCTTGCAGTTGCCGAGGCTGGAAAGAACCACGAGGATGCTGTAAGGTTCATCGGATACGCACTCCGCAGCGAGAGTCAGTCCACCGAGCAGCATGACGGCTTTCCCGTGAACAGTGATGCCCTCAGCGGTTTTTTAAGAAAGTACAAAGGAAAGTGGTCGAATGAGACCAGAATGTCGATCCCGACATTCTCCGGCGATTCTGAGCTTCTGACAGTGAAGTGGCCGGATAACCGCAACGGCGCAGAATTCTCCAAATTCGTGAAAACGCTTGATGAACCCCTGGTAATAGACTACAGCACAAGAGGAATAATCGAGGACGCCGGAACGAAGTGTTTGCTCGGCTCACTCACTCCTGAGGAGGCAGCTTTGACGGCAATGCGTCAGCTTGAGCTGAAAATGAAGGAATGACAAGCGGATCAACTCACCGGAAGAACCGGGCGTATCTGCCGTTTCTGCTGCCGGGACTTGCAGGTGTGACACTGTTCACATTTCTTCCCTTTGCGGACTCACTGAGGCGTTCGTTCTTCACCTCATCAGGCAGATTCGCAGGGCTTGAAAATTTCGCAGTTACGATAGATAACGAGGCGTTCAGGCTGGCTGTATGGAACACGGCAAGGTTCACTGCGGTGAGCCTGCCGCTGCTGATAGTATCGGCGTTCATACTCGCCTATCTGCTTTGCCGGTTGAAGTTCTGCGGAGTCATACGCTCGGTGCTTCTGTTTCCTATGGCAGTACCAACAGCGGTGCTGGTGCTGATATGGAAGATACTTTTCAGCGATAACGGCTGCATTAACGGCATACTCGCCTCCCACGGGATAGAGGGGATACAGTTCCTTGATTCCGGAGCGTCATTCTGGCTGTTGGTGATGAGCTTTCTGTGGAAAAATCTGGGCTACACCGTGCTGCTGTGGATGACAGGCATCATCGGGCTCCCTGCGTCCATCACGGAGGCTGCAAGGGTGGACGGAGCAAATGAACGGCAGGTGCTTGTGAAGATAATGCTGCCGAACCTGCGTCCTACCCTCTACACCATAACCATAATCACCTTCCTGAATTCGTTCAAGGTGTTCAGAGAGGCTTTCCTTGTGGCAGGCTCTTACCCCCATAAGAGTATGTATCTCCTCCAGCATCTTTTTAACAACTGGTTCGTGAATCTTGACCTTGATAAAATGGCTGCGGCTTCGGTAATAGTGTTCGCAGTGATATTTGCAGCAATAATGCTTCTGCGAAAGGTGTGGAACAATGAGAACTGACAGAAAAAGAATGAAGAATATAGCGCTGTATCCGTTATTTATACTTCTGTGCGCCGTCATCATATCTCCGGTATACCTGGCGGTGATACTTCCTTTCCGGTCACCGGAGGAGATAAATGATGTCCTGGAGCCGCTGAACAGCAGCGACAAAGGCTTTTCACACATCGGGCTTTTCGCACAGTATCCCACTATAGACAGCTTCCGGGAGCTGCTGGTATACACGCCGGAGTTCTACAAGGTGTTCTGGAACTCGATGCTGATAGTGGGCGGGATACTTTTCTTTCAGCTCCTTACAGGGATACCCTCGGCATGGGCGTTCTCACGTTTTGATTTCCGTGGAAAGAAGCTGCTGTTCGATCTTTACGTGATATTCATGCTCCTGCCGTTCCAGGTGACTATGCTTTCACAGTATATCATGCTTGATAAGCTGTCACTTATCAACACAAGGCTTGCCGTGATGATACCGGCTATATTCTCCACATTTCCGGTGTTCATGATATACCGTGGATTTGCGGACATACCGGGTGATATAGCTGACTCTGCACGCATTGACGGCGCAAATGAATGGCAGGTGCTGAGGCACATTGGTCTGCCGCTCGGAATGCCGGGGATACTTGCCTGCGTGGTGCTGTGCTTCCTTGACCTGTGGAACATGGTGGAGCAGCCTCTTGCATTCATAAAGGACAAAAAGCTATACCCTCTCTCTCTGTATCTCCCCATGCTCGATACAGATAACGGGAGCATGATGCTTGCAGCTGCAGCAGTTACGCTGATACCCGCAGCATTCGTATTCATCATCGGACAGGATCACCTGGAGCACGGAATCATTTCCTCTGCACTGAAGGAGTAAGACATGAAAGAAGGATTCAAGACAAGGGCAGTGAAGTATTTCATCGGTTTCCTGGCACTAATGTTCATAATGACCTTTGTTTCAAGAGCACTGTTTGCAGCCAGACTGCCCAAGGTCACCTGCACCTCGTTCACTGTGCAGCCCGTGGTACACAGTATAGAGCTTGACGGTTATCTCGAAGCCCTGAGAAAAGTACCGGTATACGTTCCGGCAGGTCTGAGGATAAACACGGTGCGGGTAAAAAGCGGTGACAATGTGGCAACAGGTACGGTGATGATCCGTCTCGACTGCGGCTACCTGGACGAGAAGATAGCAGAGCTGGAGAAGGAGCTTAAAGATGCCATGGAGGATCCCCGGAGTTATTCCTCCGAGGGGCAGGTGCCTCTGTTCACCGAGCCGGGTATGCGTATCAGGGAGATATGCGTCAGAACCGGAGATACGGTATCTCAGGGGGATACTCTCGCCAGGATAGATATGGATCACCTGGGAAGATATACTGAGCAGCTCCGGCGTGAGCTGAATGACGATGTTATCATGATGAACAAGCTCCGTGAAGCAGGGGACGATCAGTCCGCAGACGCAATGGCAAGCGGCATTGACATGAAGAAAAGCGAATACGACAGGTATAAGGCGGTATACGAGTCCGGCGGTACACTTACTGCACCCATAAGCGGTACGGTGACTGACGTACAGATAACCACCGGAGGTATTACCTCAGACAGTGCTGCGGTGCTCCTGAGTTCCTCACCTGAGGTAGGCGGAGCGGCAGAGCTGTACCGGAACAAGCTGTCAGAGCTGCGGGAGCTCCGTGAAAAGGACGGTGAGATAAGCAGTCCCACAGGAGGAGTGGTGACGGAGGTATTCGTAGTCAGCGGCGGAATGACCTCTGAGACAGCTTCCTTCATCATATCCGATTCCATTGAGGGCGTGGTGTTCTCAACTGAGTTGTCGTCTGCGGAGACGAGATACATCTCCCCAAAGGATACCGTTGATCTTATATTCCGGGGCGGCAGGATAAAGCGTGAGGACTGCGAGGTAAAGCGCATCATAAAGGACGATCAGGGCGGCGGCTTCAAGGCAGAGGTATCGCTGGATAGTGACGGGCTGAATGTCGGTGAACCCGGACAGATGAAGCTGATAGCCGGATCGGATGAGGGCAATATGTGCGTACCTCTGGCAGCTCTGCATGAAAGCTCCGGAGCCGGGTACATCTACTGTCTCGAAGTCAGCGAGAGTTTTCTCGGAAAGGAATACACCGTCCGTCGGAAGGACATCAGCGTCATCGACAGCAACAAGAGTATTGCGGCGATAGAGGGTGCGGAGATCGACGCTGACACAAAGATAGTACTGACCTCCAGCAAGGAGCTTGGTGACGGACAGAGAGTCCGGCTGACATAAAGATACCCCGGAAGGCTGTATGCGCAGCTTTCCGGGGTATTATATTGTTCTCCGAACTGACTCCTCAATTTTCCTGCTTGTCCTGACAGCGATATACTTAGTCAGAAAGACTTGAAATACGCAATGATTCTCCGGGAGCTGATGGGCGATCAATGGTTATGACTGAGGAATATCCCCGATATCCGTTATCTCTGCGTCAAGAAGCTGACAGTATGTACCGTAGTTCTCCTTGTACCAGTCAAAGCTGCCGGTAACAGTAATTTCCGAATCGACCGGAGGGTAATCATCCGGATATATTTTAGAGTCCTTGAGTACGAATTCTATTCCCTGACTGCAGCAGGCAGCTGCGTCAGCAATAAGGACTGCGAAGTATTCCTTTCCGGTTTGCTCATCCTTGTAATAAGAGAACTTACCGTTCATTTTTACGCTTTTTCCGACATAGGAATCGGCATTGTTTATCATGTCGTACACCTGACCGTATACCATGCTTGAACTGAGCTGAGTGAGGTCAACATCATACCCGTCTTGTACAGCAGAGGAGCTGACGGAAGAAGAAGTATCAGTACTGCCGCATCCGGTGAGCAGCATTACAGACATAAGTACAGATGCAAGGAGAGTAAAGGGTTTACAGTTTTTCATTTCGGTCTACCTGCCTTTCCTGAATACGGAGATTATACTGAATACGATAAAAACGGCTATGTCAGCAGCCACTATAGTTGAGCCGACGGGAGTTGAGTAAAGAATTGAGAGAATGATACCGATCCCGGCGCAGAATACTGATATGACAGCCGAGCAGATCACCACACCTCTGAAGCTGCGGAGTATGCGCATTGCAGAAAGTGAAGGGAATATGATAAGCGCTGAGATCAGCAGAGAGCCGACAAGATTCATGGCAAGAACTATGATAACGGCAGTTATCACAGCTTTCATCAGGTTATAAGCACCGGCATTGACTCCGGAAGCTCTTGTGAAATTCTCATCAAAGGTGACGGCGAATATCTTGTTATAGAATACGATGAATGCTGCTATAACTATAACAGCCATGATCATGCAGAGGATAACGTCCGATCCTTTAAGGGTAAGGATCGAGGTAGAGCCGAAGAGAGTGCTGCACACATCACCTGAGATATTTGAGGAGGATGGAAACCGGTTCATAAGAATGTAGCCTATTGCAAGGGCTCCCACAGATATCATGGCAACCGCTGCATCACCCTTGATATGTGTATTCTGTCCCGTTCGTAGGAGCAGTACAGCCGCCAGTATCGTGACCGGAAGAACAATTGCTGTATGATTGTTCTGACTGAGGATCTCTGCTATCCTTCCGGTACTCTCCGAGCCTATAGCCTTAAGTCCGAAGGTTATGACGGAGGACACAGCGATAGCCCCGAATGCTACGTGTGAAAGACCGTCACCTATGAAGGAGAAGCGTTTCAGCACCAGGGTAACGCCGAGCAGAGAAGCACACAGTGAGATAAGAAGACCGACGATCACAGCATAGCGGACGAAATCGAAGGTAAAGTAGTATTTCAGTATTTCAAGCTGTTCAGCCATATTACTCAGCCTCCTTTTCTGCCGCAGAAGCGCCGTATGTTTCTTCTGCTGCAAGGAAGCTCTGTCCGACGCCGCTTGCGGTATATTCTGAGACAGAGCCGAAGAACAGCTGACGGTGGCTTCCGATATGAAGGATATGGCTTGCATAGCGTACAGCCGCAGCCACATCGTGTGATACCATAATGATCGTTATTCCTTGTTTGTTGAGGTTGGAGATAAGCTCATAGAGATCAAGCTGGGCACGTGGATCAAGTCCGGTAACAGGCTCATCCAGGAGCAGCATCTTTCTTGTAGCGCAGAGCGCACGGGCAAGGAGTACTCTCTGCTGCTGACCGCCTGAAAGATCACGATAGCAGCGCCTTGCAAGATCGTCAATGCCGAGCTGTTTCATAGTGCTTTCTGCAAGCTGCTTTTCATCACGGTTATAGAAAGGGCGCAGACCAGTCTTTGCAAGGCAGCCTGAGCGAACTATTTCACGTACCGATGCCGGAAAATCACGCTGTACCACAGTCTGCTGCGGGAGGTAGCCTATCTCGTTTGCCTTGACACCGCCGCACCACTCTATCTCACCTGACATCTGGGGACGCAGACCGAGTATTGCTTTGATAAGTGTACTCTTGCCGGAGCCGTTCTCGCCGAGAATACACAGGTAATCGCCCTGGCTGACGGAAAAATCAAGTCCTTCGGTAACGGTCTGACCTTCATATCCCAGGGACGCTTTTTTGCATACGAGCTGCCTGGTCTTTTCCTTTTTGCTGTTTTTTGTTTCTTCCTTCATTAATCCATAGCCTCCCGGAGAGCTGTAAGGTTTTGCTCCATGATCGAAAGATAAGATGTACCGGTATCGGTGACAGACTGCATTGAATCGAGCTGAACGATCTTCATGTCCTTGTTGTCTGAGCTTTTGATAATTGACTCTGCGATAGAGTTGTCGGAATTTTCTATAGTATAAATAGTATCAGCACCGATCTTGTCAGCCTTGTCAGCAAGGAAAGCGATAGTTTCAAAGCTGGCTTCAGTTTCAGCGGAGCAGCCGATGAATGCGGCATAATAATCGAGACCGTAATCATCTGTGAAATAACGGAAGGGGAAGCGGTCGCCGAAGATGAGAGTTTTCTTGTTCTCCGGAGCTGATGCGAACAGCTCGCTGAACTGACTGTCAAGGTCATTCAGTTTTGCGGTATAGGCTGCAAGGTTCTCTCTGTAGGTGTCAGCATTAGCCGGATCAACAGTGCAGAGGGTGTCGGTAAGTGCGGAGCAGGCAGTCTCAGCGTTCCTGAGTGAGAGCCAGATATGTTCATCATACTCCGGACCTTCCTCTTCATCCTCCTCGTCCTCCTCGCTCTGCATACCCTCTTTAAGTTCCTCCTCCTTCAGGGAGCTGCCGACGGCATCCATAAGGGATATTACCTGCATATCCTTGTTTTCAGCCTGAGCAAGTGCATCCTTTACCCAGGCATCTGATTCGCCGCCTACGTATATGAATACATCGCATGAGGAGATCTTGATTATATCCTTAGCGGTAGGCTGGAAGCTGTGGATATCCGTGCCGGAGTCAACGATCCTTGTGATCTCAGCACTGCCGGGGTTGCTGCCGGTTATTTCTCTGATCCAGTCATATTCCGGGAATATAGTGCATACTATGCTGAGTTTATGGCTGACCGGAGGCGCTGTGCTTCCGCAGGATGTAAGTGATGCAGCTGTGAGTGCTGCAAAAAGAACGGTAGAAACGAATTTGGAAAATCTCATTATAAACCTCCGAAAATAAAAATGATAATCATTATCAATTTAAGATTATATCATATAAGACCGGGCTTGTCAAGCATTTTTTAGTAAATGGAGTAATGGCTGCTTTGCAGCTCTCAGGAGTACATTAAAAAAGTATCATGTCCGCCTTATACGCTTATACGAGGACTGCGGTGACACAATGGTACACTTTTACATATGATAAGCGCTCCGGGAAATAAATTCATAAATAACTGTTGACTAATTGCTGATTTTAGGGTACAATTATATTGTATAGCTGTGACGATTTGAAGTCGCATGATTTGGAGTTGTTGCTGATAGATGAAAAGAAATTTACGCAAGATCCTTACAGCAGCAGGATCTCTTATGATAATATTTGCCTGGGGATGTGCCTGCTTTTTTTCACACGCACAGGTCAACCGCAGGAAGTACCCGGTGTTCGGAGTGGATCTTTCCAACTACCAGGGCGTAGTAAGCTGGGAGAAGCTGGAGAAGCAGGGAGTTCGTTTTGCCTTTGTAAAGGCGACTGAGGGGAGCGGACATACAGATGAATCTGTCCGCCGCAATCTTGAACAGGCTGCGGCAACGGGAATAAAGGTCTCATGCTATCATTTTTTCAGCTTTGACAGTCCGGGAGAGACTCAGGCTGAGAATTTTATTGCTTCAGTGGGAAGGGATGAGATACAGCTCCCGCCTGTGATAGACATAGAGTACTATGCTGATAAGAAGCACAACAAGCCAAGTCTTGAAGAAACGGAAGCTATACTTACCCCCCTGCTGGAGCGCCTGGAGGAGTACTACGGCGTGAAGCCGCTGATCTATACAACAGTGCCTGTCTATCTCAGGTACGTAAAGGAGCATTACTCCGGCTATCCCCTGTGGATACGCTGCACACAGATGGAGCCTGATCTTATCGACTGGACATTCTGGCAGTACTCCGACCATGGAAAGCTGGACGGATACGTGGGGGAGGAAGAATGTATCGACTTCAATGTGTACTGCGGCAGCGAGGCGGAATTTGAGAAGCTATGGAGGTAATATGACACCTTTTTTACTTGAACCGGCAATAAAGGACTATATATGGGGCGGAACAAGGCTAAGGGACGAGTACGGCAAGGAGAGTGACCTTGAGCGTCTTGCGGAGAGCTGGGAGCTTTCCTGTCATCCGG
>DNLQ01000171.1 GCA_003488415.1 Ruminococcus sp.
AGATACTTAAAGCTGTCATCTCTTCCGCAGAAAACTGGAAGAATTATCCCGATCCAGAATGCAGTCATCTGCGTGAGATACTGTCGTACAAGCTGAATATCCCGGCTGAGAACATCGTCTGCGGAAACGGTGCGGACGATCTTATTTTCCGGCTCGTTCACTGTATGCACCCACGAAGAGCTGCTGTCTGCGTCCCATGTTTCAGTGAGTACACCAAGGCTCTTGAGGAAGCCGGATGCGAGATCAGAGAGTTTTGTCTGAAAGAAGAAAATGATTTCCGTCTGACTGATGACTTCATCTCCCTGCTCGATGATGATACTGACATCGCTGTACTGTGTACCCCGAACAATCCGACAGGTCAGCTTATCTCGCCGGAACTGCTGCGTGAAACAGCTATGCACTGTGAAGCTAAAGGGATCACTCTGCTTTGCGATGAGAGCTTCATGGAGTTTACAGGAGCTCCAGAAACATACTCGCTGCTCGGTTCACTAAACACCTGCTGTGTGGTGCTGAGTTCCTTGACCAAGATCTATGCCATTCCCGGACTGCGTCTGGGGTATGCTGTATGCGGAAGCCGGGATACTGCCATGAGGCTGTTTAACAGCGGTCAGTACTGGAGCGTTTCCGTTCCTGCACAGGCAGCCGGCTGCGCTGCACTGGAATGTGACGGCTTCGTCTCCGAATCAAGAGATCTTATCCGCCGTGAGCGTGAATACCTTACAGAAGTCATTGGTCGCTTCTGTGAGAAGGTCTATCCATCCGCTGCGAACTATCTGCTTTTTAAAGCTGCTCCGGGACTCGACCGCAGACTGCTTGAAAAGGGTATCCTGATACGGAGCTGTGAAAACTATAAAGGACTCGGCAAACACTTCTTCCGGACTGCTGTCCGGACTCACAGTGAAAATATGCGCCTTGCTCAGGCGCTTGCTGAAACAGAGAATGAAAAACGGACATTACAAGACTGACAGACAGGTCATTCCCTGCTGTTACAGATTCAGTAAAATATACAGAAAATGCGCCGCAGTAATTTCAAAGAACAAGGAAAACTTCTGAAAGCATACTTTCGTATGTGAGAAAGTTTGACGCAGTTATGCAGAGTCAAGTATAAAATATCCCGGAGACAGTATCATTACTGCTTCCGGGATATTGTCTTTATTTCTTACTTTATTCCGTATGTTTCCCTGTACTCCAGCATTTTGTCAAGATATTCCTTGCCCGGAACTATATCGTTCCTGATCGCATCTATGATATCTTCCATTGTAACGATGGGGTAGACCGTAACTCCGAAATCACGCTTTACTTCCTGTACTGCCGAAAGCTCTCCGGTGCCCTTCTCCATGCGGTCAACGGTTATCACCATGCCTGTAACGTCTACGTCAGCTGCGCTCTTCAGCTTGGGCATGGACTCTCTCAGTGCCTTTCCCGATGTCATAACGTCATCTATGATAACTACCTTCTCGCCGTCAGTAAGTGCCTTTCCCACGAACATTCCGCCCTCACCGTGATCCTTAGCCTCCTTGCGGTCAAAACAGTAGGATACGTCGATGCCGAACTTGTTGCTGAGCGCAACCACAGCAGATACTGCAAGCGGGATGCCCTTGTATGCCGGTCCGAAAAGTGTCTCAACAGGGATATTGTTTTCATGTATGCACTCGGCGTAGTACTCTCCCAGCTTCGCAAGCTGTGCGCCGGTCTTGTAGTTTCCGCAGTTTATAAAGTACGGCGCAATTCTGCCGCTCTTGAGAGTGAACTCTCCGAAAGTGAGGACTCCGCAGTCCACCATGAATTTAATAAAGCTGTCTTTGTAAGTCATTATAGTTTACCTCCGTTTATTTTATTGAAGCTCACAGGGAATAAGTATCCCATGCTCGCTCATCATCAGAACACATATCCGCACTCCGGACAACGTGGATAGTCTATATCAAGCTCTGTTCCGCATTCCGGACATTCCTTCTTCGGGAGCACGTCGATACTGTCGTCAAGATCCTGTCTGAGTTCCTCCGGAAATCCGACCTGTGCCCCTCCGAAGAACACTCCCATCATGACTCCGCAGTCCTTACAGTAGAATCCCATTGTCTCTGACTTGTCCGACTCGCATACAAGCTCGTCCCCGTCATACCACGCTACCGTTGGATAAGCGTATCCGCTGAGAGTGGCAATGCCGTGAACGCTTACCTTGAATTTCCCTATCTTCATCCGTTTTCCGCAGCTTCCGCAGATCATACGATCCCTCCTTTACAGGTCTTTCTCTGTTTCTTCAAGCTCCTTTATCCATAGGTTATATGAAGCATCGCTGGGCATACGCCAGTCTCCTCTCGGTGAGAGCGTAACACTTCCGACCTTCGGTCCGTCCGGGAGACAGGATCGCTTGAACTGCTGTGAGAAGAATCTCCAGCAGAACTTCTTCAGCCACTTCATTACTGTCTTTTTATCGTATTTGTCAGCAAACGACGCTGTTGCCATACGGAATATCTTTGAGGGTGAGAACCCGAATCTCACAAAGTAGTACAGGAAGAAATCGTGAAGCTCATACGGCCCTACAAGATCCTCTGTCTTCTGTGCGATCGTTCCGTCCTTCTCAGGCGGCAGAAGCTCCGGACTTACCGGAGTATCAAGCACGTCAAGAAGCACACTGCTCAGCTCGCCTTCTGTCACCTCAGCTTCATAGTTGACCAGCCACCTTACCAGTGTCTTGGGTATAGATCCGTTCACGCCGTACATGGACATATGGTCTCCGTTGTATGTTGCCCAGCCAAGTGCAAGCTCTGACAGATCTCCTGTGCCGATAACGATACCGCCAAGCTGATTAGCCTTGTCCATGAGTATCTGTGTCCTCTCACGAGCCTGAGAATTCTCGTAGGTAACGTCATGTTTATCGGGATCCTGTCCAATGTCGGCAAAATGCTGGGTAACACTGTCCCTGATATTAATTTCCTCCAGGGTAGTTCCATAAGCCTCCGCCAGCTTGCAGGCATTTGTGTAGGTGCGGTCTGTTGTACCGAAGCACGGCATGGTGATCGTGTGTATACCGCTTCTGTCAAGTCCCAGCATATCAAAAGCGTGTACTGCAACGATAAGTGCAAGGGTGGAGTCAAGTCCTCCGGAGAGTCCGAGAACTGCCGTCTTACAGCCTATATGCCGCAGTCTTGTCATAAGTCCTACCGCCTGTATCGTGAGTATCTCCTCGCAGCGGCTGTCAAGAGAATGCTTATCTGAAGGTACAAACGGCGTCTGCGGGAAATTACGCTCAAGCTCTGTATCCGTCAGCTCAAGCTCTATATTCTCTGTGCAGGAATTGCTCTCTCCGTCAGCAGGTTCTGTAAAGGTGTTCATTCTTCTTCGCTCAGCCATGAGCTTCTTGAAGTCCACATCTGCCACCGTCAGACCGTGGCTGAAGTGCTTTGACTCAGCTATCACGGAGCCGTTCTCGGCGATGATATTGTGACCGGCAAACACCATGTCCTGAGTGGATTCACCTACTCCGGCATCCGCATAGGCATAGGCACAGGCAAGTGATCCGGACTTTGCTTTGATAAGTGTACGGCGGTACTCTGCCTTGCCGATGATCTCGTCACTGGCTGAGAGATTGAAGATAATGGTTGCTCCGCATCTTGCAAGCTCCACCGATGGAGTATCACCCACCCACAGGTCCTCGCAGATCTCGATGCCGAACTGAAGACCTCCGATGTCAAACCACTTATCACCGATGTTATATGTGGTGGTGAAGATGTGCTTTCCATCTACAAGGAAGTAATCGCCGTTATAGGTATAAAGGAATGAAACATCCTTTCCGGAGGTAAAGTATCTTGCTTCATAGAATTCGCTGTAGTTAGGGATATTTATTTTAGGCACTGCACCTGCTATCTTTCCCTTGTTGACGACCGCTGCACAGTTGTAGAGCTTGTTGTCCGAACACAGAGGAAGTCCTACTATGGCAGCTATGTCAAGTTCTGCTGTCTCGTTTGCGATACGATGAAGAGACTTCACTGCATTGTCAAGAAGAGTTGACTGGAGAAACAGATCTCCGCAGGTATAACCGGTTATGGAAAGCTCAGGAAAACATATGATCTTCACACCTCTGCCGGCAGCCTCCTTGATAAGCTCTATTATGCGGTCGGTATTGAAATCACAGTCTGCTACTTTTAATTCCGGCGTTGCACAGGCTATCTTTATAAATCCGTCTTTCATAGGAATTACCTCCGATAGAATAGTATATTTTGTCGTTTGCTATTTGCCGATACGCACGCTGCAAACTTTAGTCTGCGGATGTGCGGGGCACTTTAAATCATTTATTATGGTGAACGCCGAT
>DNLQ01000059.1 GCA_003488415.1 Ruminococcus sp.
GCGGCAGGATTCGAGGTGATAAGGATATGAACAGTCTTGAAGGCGTTATGGTAGTAGGTCTTACCGGACAGACCGGCGCAGGAAAAAGCACTGTATCAAAGGTGTTCGCTGATAACGGATTTGCAGTTATCGACGCTGACAGAGTGGCGAGGATAGTTGTGGAGAAGGGAACGGGCTGTCTTGCAGAGATCTCAGATTTTTTCGGCAGCGGAGTACTTGCTCCCGACGGAACTCTTGACCGCAGGGCACTTGCAGCGATAGTATTTTCCGACAAAGCAAAGCTGGAGACGCTCAATACTATAATATATCCTTACATCACCGGAGAGATACTGCACCAGATCAGGGAGCATTCCGCCAATGGTGAGAAGCTGATCCTGCTGGACGCTCCTACACTTTTCGAGAGTCGTGCGGATGATTTCTGTGAGATCATTATTTCCGTGCTTGCGTCTCCGGAGATACGTGAGAGCCGCATCATTTCCCGTGACGGGCTGACCACGGAGGAAGCACGCCGGCGCATGAACTCCCAGCTTGACGAGGAGTTTTTCCGCTCACATTCTGATTACATCATCAGCAACAACGGAAGCCTTGAGACCGTAACCGGTATATCCAGGGAGGTCTCTGACAAGATACGTGAACTATACTTCAATAAGATCAATCCCACCGTGTTCACAGGTGAGTAAAGGAGAGAATAGCAATGGCAGAAAAGAAGACAGCTTCACAGAAGCTGAAGGAAAAGCTGTTTCTTGAAAGAAAGAACGGCTACTACACAATGAAGAATGAAGACATAGAAGCAAGCTATGAGTTTGCTGAGAAGTACAAGGATTTTATCGACCGCTCCAAGACTGAGCGTGAGGCAGTCATCTATGCCGAAGCTCTTCTGAAGAAGAACGGATTCAAGGCGTTCAAGAAGGGCGGGAAGCTGAAGGCAGGAGATAAGATATACAGAGTCAACAGGGGCAAGTCAATAATCATTTCGGTTATCGGAACTGCTCCGATAGGCGAGGGCGTAAGGCTCTGCGCCGCACATATCGACTCCCCGAGACTTGATATGAAGCAGAATCCTCTCTATGAGGACAACGAGATGGCGCTGTTCAAGACACATTACTACGGCGGCATAAAGAAGTACCAGTGGACTACTATACCGCTGTCACTTCACGGAGTGATCATCAAGGCTGACGGAAGCTCAGTAACCGTGAATATCGGCGAGGACGACAGTGATCCTGTATTCTGCATCTCCGATCTTCTTCCGCACCTTGCAGCAGAGCAGATGTCAAGACCTGCCGGAAAGATCATCAAGGGCGAGGATCTTAACATCATAATCGGATCAAGACCTTTCAGCTCTGATCCGGAGAGCGAGTCTGTAAAGCTGAATATAATGAACATTCTGTATGAGAAGTACGGAGTAACCGAGGCTGACCTGGTTTCCGCAGAGCTTGAAGCAGTACCTGCGTTCAAGGCTCGTGACATCGGCTTTGACAGGAGTCTCATCGGCGGTTACGGACACGATGACCGCTGCTGTTCCTTCCCCGCACTTATGGCAGCAGTTGACAGCGTAAAGCCTGTACACACATCTGTGACGATCCTCACCGACAAGGAGGAGACAGGCAGCGACGGAAATACCGGACTGCGCTCATCCTACCTCAGATACTTTGTTGAGGACATTGCCGAGGCTCTCGGTGAGAAGGGCAGGGATGTACTCTCTGCATCCGAGTGTCTTTCAGCAGATGTAAATTCTGCTTATGATCCCACATTTCCTGAGGTGAACGAGAGCCGCAACTGTGCATACGTGAACAAAGGAGTCTGCATCACAAAGTATACCGGATCAAGAGGAAAATCCGGAACATCCGACGCATCTGCTGAGTTTACCGGAAGGATACGCAGACTTATGGATAAGAACGGCGTACTCTGGCAGACCGGAGAGCTTGGAAAGGTTGACGAAGGCGGCGGCGGAACTGTTGCAGCATACATTGCAAATCTTGATGTAGATACAATTGATATCGGAGTACCCGTACTCTCTATGCACGCACCTTTTGAGATCATTTCAAAGCTGGATCTCTACAGCGCATACAAGGCATTTGCAGCATTTCTTGCAGATTGATAGCAAGTCCTGTTCCTGTGGGAGCAGGACTTTTTTACAGTGAAAGGGGACTTATGGATAATAAAAAACAGATGTACAGAAAGCTGTTTACCATCGTCATACCCATAGCATTCCAGAATCTTATGAACTCATTGGTGTCTGCAAGTGACGCATTTATGCTGGGGTTTCTGGATCAGGATTCACTCTCCGCATCTTCACTGGCAGCACAGGTAGCATTTGTTTACAGTCTGTTCTTCGGAGCATTCATATTCGGCAGCAACGTACTTGCAGCCCAGTACTGGGGGAAAGGTGACAAGCGTTCCGTAGAGGAGACACTTGCAGTCTCCATGCGTTATTCATTGCTGGTCGGAGCAGTGTTTTCACTTTCGGCTTTTTTTGCACCGGAGCATATCATGCGGATATTCACCGCTGAACCTGCACTTATCCATGCCGGAGGGATATATCTCAGAATGGTATCGCCCTCTTACATCATCATGGGCTTCACACAGGCATACTCAGGCATAATGCGAGTCTGCGACGGAGCGAAGCTCAGTTCATTCATTGGCTCTTCATCAGTTGTGGTGAATATAATTTTCAACGCCCTTCTGATATTCGGACTTGGATTCTTCCCGGAAATGGGCATAGCAGGTGCCGCTCTTGCGACAGTTCTGGCAAGGGTGTTTGAGACTGTACTTGTGCTCTGGGCAGTAATGAGGAAGAAGTGTCCGCCGCTTCGCATAGGGATAATGATGAAGGGCGGCAGCAGGATCCTTCACAGGGACTACTGGCACTATACCGTACCGCTGCTGATAAACCAGCTTGGCTGGGGCGGAGGAGTGACCATGTTCTCGGTCATAATGGGACATCTGGGCAGCGATGCTACCGCAGCATATTCCATAGCCGGGATAGTACGAAGCATGATAGCAAGTCTCTGCTGGGGCATAGCTTCCGGAGTCGGCATAATCATCGGAGGTTTGCTCGGACGGAGCAGACTGGATGAAGCGAAGAAGGCTGGCGGCAGCTTTGTAAGGCTCTCACTTGTTATCGGAGCAGCCTCCGGGGTAGTCATACTCGCAATAACTCCGCTGATACTTAAAGTGATAACTCTTGAACCTAAGGCGCAGTATTACCTTAAATACATGATGCTCATGGCAGCTTACTACATCATCGGAAACTCACTGAACTCCACGGTAATATCCGGTATATTCCCGGCAGGCGGAGATACAAGGTTCGGGATGATATGTGATGTTATAACACTGTGGGCAGTCGTAGTACCCTTAGGTATGCTTGGAGCATTCGTACTGAAGCTGCCGGTGCTTGCTGTAGCAGCCATACTCACACTTGATGAATTTGTAAAGATACCGGCAGTATACCGGCATTATATGAAGTTCAGGTGGCTGAAGAACATAACCCGTGACGGAGAAGAGATCCAGTAACAGTATATTTCAGCAGTCTTCGTGAATAAAAGAACGATAATTACTTGACAATCCTGAAAAGATGTGGTATGATACTTATAATAGTTCTGAAAGGCTTTGAACGATGTCAAATCCGGGGATGTGCCCGATGCAGAGAGCTTCCGTATGGTGAAAGGAAGTGAAGGTGCCCGGAAAATACCTTCGTGAGCTGCTCCCCCGAGCCGGTGAGGTAGGCGGAGACGGGTATGCCCGTTACAGCGAAAGAGTTCCGGACAAGTCCGGATAAACCGGGGTGGTACCACGATGATTCGTCCCCTGACGTCAGAATGACAGTCAGGGGATTTTTGTATTCCTGACGAGGTGAGTGACATGAAAAGAAGAAGGCTCAGTGCAAAAACGAATCTGATACTGACGGTAGCATGGAGCATCGTACTGACATTATTCTTCTATTTTTTCAGCGATACACCGCATTTTATTGCCTGCTGTGCAGCCTGTCCGATCGCCATAGGGTATATGATCTATGCTTACTTCAAGGAAAAGCGGGATGACAGAAAGGCTCAGGAGCTGAAGCCTGAAATAGAGGACGGCAGCTATTTCAGCTCCCCGGAGCAGCGTGAAAAGCATCTTGAATTTGCACAGTCCGGCGGCTGGGAGCAGATGAAGGCAAAGGATATGAAGGAGGATATGTGTCTGAGGTACAAGAGCGGAAATTCCCGTGCAATGATACTTATGGGCAGCTTCTTTCTTGTAATCTCACCTGCCCTTCTCCTCAGCGACGAGCCGCTGATACTATTACCATGGCTCGCCCTCACTGCATTTGTGCTGTATATGGGAATATCGGAGTATATGGGAATGCCTGTACGCCGGTGGCTGAAGGGGACAAAGTACGACAGGGAAAGCCTGGAGAGATCATACTCCGGCGGAAAGCTCCTTACTAACGGCAAGTACAGCATAAACTTCGGACACGAGTTCATCATTATCACCACGCCGAAAAGCGTGTATGCCTTCCGTCC
>DNLQ01000210.1:0-4581 GCA_003488415.1 Ruminococcus sp.
CAAAAGCTGACGTTCTTCCCCTTTCCAAGGTTCCCCCCTCGTGGCTCCCCCCTCCTTGCCTCACAACCCTAACTTGTCAGCTTTTACTTGTTGTCAGGATTCGTCGGTAAAGCAGGCTATCGCACGGGCGGTCCGGCTGTCAGGGTTAGTATTGTCTGGTCGCCGGAGTCCCACGGAACCGATGACGTTTCGCAAAAAAAGGGGATGCCCTGCAAGAAAAGGCATCCCCTGATAAGACTATGTTTTTTTGACGCACATAGCGCCCCTATCATGAATTTATAGCGCCGAACCTGTCCCTGTAAACACTCAGCTCGGTGATGACTCCACGGCGGCTGCCGGTGATGCGTACTGCCGTGATGCGTTCAGAGCTTACTGTACCAAAGCTCACCAGATCGGAAATATCCTCCCCGGAATATCCGCTGTAGGAGCAGAATATCCTCCTCCAGCCCCGGCAGGCGAGCTTGTCCCGGTACTCCAGCGCCTTCTGCGGATCGTACAGGAACTGCTTGTCAAGCTCAAAGTATCTGTGCCGGACTATCCGCCTTGCACTTACATCGGCATCGTTAAGATCGAATGTGCCGTAGCTCCCGTTGATGTCCTCCATATGGAAATCGCTGACAAGGAGCTTTTCCTTTACCTCGCTGCCGCCGGAGAGGATGTCGCTGCCGGGTATGTCGAATACTCCCGGAGAAGGTTCAGGGCTGAACATTACGCAGTTAGTACCACGTATGTAAGGGTATTTCCCAAGCTGCTTGAAAGCCAGTCCGGCAAGAGCCTCCCACATGGTCGAGCCGTACTTCACGTAGATGTATCCGGTCTCGTCTGCACTGTTTTCATGGGTGACATAGGGTATGCTGAGCATATTGTCCATAAGTCTGTTTATTGATACCTGGGTGTAGAGTCCCGGCTGCATCTGATTCTGTGTCAGCATACAGGAGAAGCTCCGTGAGGACAGTGTACCTATCCGGCATCCCCCTTTTTCTGTAACGGTCAGGGAGTCGATGATGCCGTGATGTATCACTCTGCCGTCAAGGAAGAACATGACCTCCATGACAGCAGAGGTATCGGTGACGCCGGAGACTGCAAACTCAGCGTGCAGTCTGGTGTAGGGTGTATACGCCTCCTTTATGAAGGAGAAGGAGAGTATCTGACGCTCCACGGCTGCGGAGGAATCGGTGTGGGTGAATACAAGTGAAGCCGTCATGCGCTGTCAGCTCCCCTCCGGGTTATATCGTCGGGAGTTACCACAGTCACCGTCAGCTTCACCACATCGCTGCCGTCGTCCTCAGCCGTAAAGGAACGCACTGTGCAGCCGGTAAGTATCAGGTCACGGTAGGCTGTATCAAAGCCGGAGCTGTCGGCAGTAAGGGCGCTGAGTGCAGCTATTGCTGCGGAGGCGCTGCCGTATACCCTGCCGGTGAAGGTAAGCTCCGAGGAACGGCGGTAACGGTTTGTCACTACGGTCTTTCCCGTGACCGTAGGCTGCTCGTAATGTACGGCAGAGCCTGTTACCCGGCAGCTCTCGCACCAGAGCGTAAAGGTGTCAAGCTGCACCTGCACCGCCTCTCTGTGAGAAATAACGTCCGTCATGTTATGCTCCTTTCGGCGACTGTGACTCCCTTTACGCTGTGATCGGCACGCAGCACCAGTCTGCACAGGGAGGTGTCGTGCTTTATGGTAAGTCCGGTGAGGGAGCAGCACAGGTCTGAGTTCTTCAGCAGAGCAGGCTGTGCGGATGTGCTGTAGTATTCCAGCAGCTTTCCGGAGTCCGCAGATTCCGGAGCTGTTATCTTTATGCTCACGGATGCGGAGAAGGGGAAGTACACAGCACCCAGTGAGTAAAGCGGCTTGTCTATCTTCATCGACTCCACGCCCACTACGGTGAATATCCTGCCCTTGTCCTCTATGGGGAGAGCATCGAAGGCGGTATACACATCACGCATACCGTATGCCCGGAGCATGGCAGTCACCTGCTCCAGTACCGCTTTTATCATTCCGCATCCTCCTTTCCGGAAAAACCTATGAATACGAAGTCCGAAGCCTTCACAAGATCGCTGCACATATTCAGAGTCATGCGCAGAACGTCCTCTGCGCGGCTGAGGGCAGAGCCTTCCGGTGAGATCACCTTTCCGGCGTAGGTGTACTGTCTCCTGTCCTGCCCGGACTGTATTACTCTCAGTCTGAGAGCTGCCATGGCAGCGCAGAGATGATCCAGTCTCGGATCGGAGGAGTCTGCATCCGGACGCAGCATACGTCCGCATTCCTCTGCGGCAAGCTCTATCACAGGCATATACTTCTGCACGTCCTCCTCGCCGGAGTACATCAGGAACAGCGTCTTAACCGATTCGATATTCATTTCCTTCCTCCTTCTTTCCGCCGGTACGGAAGCTGCCGGAGCTGTCTCCGTCATCCTCCGGATCAAGCTGTACCTGTATGCCGCTTCTGCCGCAGAGCTTTTCGTAGTCCTTTTTCAGCTTCACAAGCTGGGGCTCTGTCATGTCACGGGCGGACAGCGCAGCAGCTTCGGCTGCGGAACGTCCTCCGGCGAAGTAGGCAAGGCGGCGTATCTCACAGCGCAGCTCCTCTGCGGCAGTCTCGCTGCACACCTCCCCTGAGTCACTGACCTCAGAGGCGGAAAAGCGCTTGGTGACTCCTGCGTTCACCTGGGCAGGAACAGCCACAAAGCTCCATTCGTAGGCATCGGTGATGCTGTCCAGGACGTGGCAGCATGGTTTTCCCCCGTACTCCCTGCCCTTTGTATGGGCGCAGTTTTCCTCTCCGCATATGGAACAGGTGCGCTTTCCGGCGGTACAGGAGATGCTTACCTCCTTGCGGATGCCGCCGTCTATCTGGGTTATAAGGTCACGGTTATCGTCGGTGCGAACCATGTAAGCCATAGCCTTCAGGTATCTGTAGGTACCGCCGAAACGGGTGATGTGCTTCTCGTCGGTCACTACCTCAGCATCGAAGATACGTGCGGTCTGGTTTGATGAAGACGGATCGTGGTCTGAGATGCCGGTCTTGCCGATGAACAGCCTGCATAGCTGATCCAGGGCGCTGTCGGAGAAGCGTTCCCCGTCACGGTCTATGTCGTTGTCGCACAGGATAACGGAAAAGACGTACAGCTCGTCCTCGGAGAACTTCCGGCGTGTGAATCTATTTATCTTTTCGAGCATTTCCTCTGTCATATTCTGCTCCTTTCGTATAAGCGGACGGTCTTGTTATATTTAAGGGGACGCCCTGTACTGCAAGGCGTCCCCCGGCTTTCGGAACAGTCCGCCGGACTGTCCTGTATTCACCCATGCGGTACTCCCGCTGTGCCGGATACGCTGTCAGCTTATGACAAGCACCTTTACCGCATCGGGAGTGATCTTTCTGAATCCGCAGGTGATGGATACGGTGATCTGATCCAGCTGACGGTCGATGAGCTTATCGGTCTCCATTACCAGATCCGTGCTTGTGATGAACTCCAGCGCAAAGCTCCTGTCGATACCGATGACCTTGTCATCATCCACAGCGGAGGTCTTTACCAGCTCTGAGCCGAAGGGGAGAACTATCTTTCCGTCCGCAGCAGCTCTTGTATCCTTGAGCTGCTCCATTGCTGCGATCTTTGATGCTACCTCGGGAGATGCTATCACAGAGGTCATGTCGAAGCAGTCGAACTCGCCGTAAAGTGCGGCAAGATCGGCATAGGTCAGCGCCTGGGCAGTGATGGTGCCGGCATCGGCAACAAGTACGGCAACTGCCTTCTTCACTACTGCTGCGGCAAGTCTCACGCCCACGCTGCGGAGCATCACTCCGAACACATCCAGTCTCTGACGGCGCACGGACTCGTAGGATGCACTGATAAGTCTGCCGAACTTCTCCAGCACCACTGCTGTACTGCCCTCTCTTATCTCAGCTCCGGGAAGCTCTTCTGCCTCGTCGGTGACGGTGTAGGCGGCAGTATCATCAAGAGTGCAGCCCAGGTACTGGCTCTCGGTGCTTACGGTCTTTACGGCGCATACCGCATTGAGCACTGTCTCGTCAAAGCCCTTTCTGATGCAGCGTGTAACGAACTCGGGGAAGAGTACCGCCGACTCCGTTGAGGTGAAGAACTTCTCCACTCTGTCGCAGCCCTGACCGCTTACCTTTATGTTGAAGCGTCTGAGCTGTCTTTCAAAGGCATCGAGGCTCTCCAGGGAAGTGCCGGCGTATGCGGATGAAGGATCGAGATCCTCCAGTGCAGCGGTGAATGACTTTCCGCTGAGGTTGTAGAGTCCTTTTTCAAGTTTGATATCGTTATACATATTTTACCTCCTGTTATTCTCCCATAGCGGCGATACGCTGTTCGATCTCCGCTGCCTGAGCGTTTTTGAGTCGTGATTCTGCCAGGACTGATTCGTCCTGGAGGTTTATGTTGTCCCATTCCACGGTGCAGTCTGCAAGTATGCCCCGGGAACAGAGAAAGTGCCTGCCTATGTCGCAGAGTACCGGAGTCAGCAGGCGGCGGTAGTAGTCCAGCTCAGAGGTGAGTATATCAGCCTGCTGTGAGGACATCCTCTCCGTAGAGCTCCAGCTCAGTCCCAGCAGGAAGGGCGG
>DNLQ01000210.1:4632-5383 GCA_003488415.1 Ruminococcus sp.
AAGGGCGGTATCGACAGCTTTGCAACTATCTGCTCCATAAGCTGCCGGACAGGCACATTGGTGTCAAAGAGCTGGTTTTCCGCTCCTATCACCTTTATGTCCACATCTCCCACAGCCACGAAGTCCTTGACCTGCCCGTACCTTGCACTGTTCATGCCGTCAGCCCACTCTTTCGCTATCTGTACCGCACGTTCACGGTTGTTGATGAAATCTCCGGCATCCCCGGAAGGCTTGTAGGTGACTGCATATCTCACATTGCCGGCACGGTCGTAGTTCTGCCCGATACAGCGGTATATCCTGAGAAGTATGCCGCTGAGCGCAGGAAGTCCTCTGAGGAGCGAGTGACCGCCGGTAAGTGAGGCGTAGAGTATACGCTCCGGGTGGGAGACTTTCTTTGGCTCTCCGTCCGTGCCCGTGACGCAGTAGGAGCGTACAAACGGCGTAGAGCCGGGGGATATGCGAATGCGTGATATATCCCCGTTCCACAGTCCTGCGATACATCTACCGCCGCTGTCTGCAACTATCTCTCCGGCAGCGCTGCCGTAGGTGAGCAGACTGTCAAGGAAGTTGTCCGCAAAGGTGCTTACCGAACGTCCGGTAAGACCCACCGGGACGTTCTCGCAGAAGCTGTCAAGCTGCTCCTGATACCGTTCATCGGAGCATATTATCCTGAATCCTCCGGTAAGCCGGATTATCTTCATGATAGCGGCGTCGATTATGGGTACGCTGCATCTGAGGCGGTCAAAGAGCG
>DNLQ01000002.1 GCA_003488415.1 Ruminococcus sp.
CAAAAGCTGACGTTCTTCCCCTTTCCAAGGTTCCCCCCTCGTGGCTCCCCCCTCCTTGCCTCACAACCCTAACTTGTCAGCTTTTACCTCTTGTCCGGATCCGTCGGTAAAGCAGGCTATCGCACGGGTGGTCTTATGGTCGGAGCAACATGAAGAAGATACCGGTAGTCTTGCTGTCGGAGTACATGGAATAGCCGCCGGTGGTTTTGCTGTCAGCGTGCGGGACAAAGTCCCTTTAGAATCCCGGCGTTTCCCTATGCAGAATTGTCACCGTTTTGTAATATTTTAGAGCAATTTTTGAGCACTCGCTATAAATTGCGAAGTTGTTCGGTTATTATTGACAATTTCTCGCTCTCAGTGTATAATAAACTGTGTATAGGGTTTAGTCGTCAGGACAAAACATCACTTCCCATACAGACAACTTTTCCCGTACAGAGTTCATTATTTGAAGGGATGATCCAAATGAAAGGAAAAAACATCAACAAAGTGATCGCAGGTACTCTTTCTGCTGCTATGGCACTGGCAGCCGCTCCTGTTGTCACAGCAGCTGATACTGCCGTCGGCGGCGGAGCTATAATCTACTCCTCCGACTTTGAGGACGGTGATGTATCTGCATTCACAAACCGAGGCGGTGACGATACCACAGTACTGTCTGCCGAGGAGATCGACGGCAATACTGTTCTGTGTGCAGACGGAAGAACCAAAGAATGGAACGGTCCCGCTTTCCGCCTCGACCAGGAGGGACGCTGTGAGGCAGGTACTCAGTATCTCGTAAGCGCAAAGGTAAAGGGCAAGTACTATACCAACTGTACCATAAGCTATCAGTACAGCGATGCAGGCGGAGAACCTCACTACGTCAACCTCGCTACTGCCAACGGAAGTGACTGGAGCACAGTCAAGGATCTGAAGGTCAGCTTCTCAGAGGACGTATCAGATGTATACGTGTACTTTGAGGGCGGTTCAGATGCTATCTACATTGATGACTTTGAGATCAAGGAAGGCCCTAAGTACAGCATCCAGCAGGATATACCCTCTCTGAAGGATGTGTACTCCCCTTACTTCAGGATCGGTACAGCTACCACAACTATGGAGCTTTCTCCCAAGTCAACAAAGGACCTTGTCAAGAAGCACTTCAACAGTATTACTCTCGGCAACGAGCTTAAACCAGATGCGCTCCTCCAGCAGAAAGCCTGCCAGGAGGAAGGCGACAATGTTAATCCTGTTATCAGCCTTGCAAGTGCAAGAACTATTCTCAACTTCGCAAGAGATAACAAGATACCTGTAAGAGGTCATGTACTGGTATGGCACAGCCAGACTCCCGACTGGTTCTTCAAGGAGAATTTTGAGGACGAGGGCGACTGGGTAAGTGAAGAGATAATGCTCCAGCGTATGGAGAACTATATCAAGAACGTGTTTACAGCAGTCAAGGAAGAGTATCCGGACGTTGATTTCTACGCATGGGACGTTGTGAACGAGGCTTTCACCGATGAAGGTAAACCCCGTGAGCCCGGACAGCAGGGACAGAACGGCTCAGGACAGTCTGCATGGGTAAAGGTATTCGGCGACAATTCCTTTATCCCCTATGCTTTCAAATTCGCAAGAAGGTATGCTCCCGAGGGATGCAAGCTCTACTACAACGACTATAACGAGTGGTCACAGGGCAAGATGAACGCAATGATCGACCTTGCCAAGAAACTGAAGGCTGAGGGAACTCTTGACGGTCTCGGACTCCAGTGTCACTGTGATATTCCTTCTATCTGGCCTCAGGCATTCCAGTATGACAAGATGCTCACAGCTATGGAGGAGGCAGGAGTTGACCTCCAGGTAACTGAAATGGATGCAACTATCTGTCAGAAGGGCAATACACCTTCAGAATCCGATTTTGAGAAACAGGCTCAGTTCTACAAGGATATGCTCGATGTATTCAAGAAGCACAAGGACAGCATTTCAGCCGTTGTATTCTGGGGAACGACCGATGACCACAGCTGGAGAGACTGGGGTTATCCGCTTCTCTTCAACGAGGATTACAGCGCTAAGTCATGCTTCACATCTATCATCGACGGTATGGAGATACCTGAGCCTCAGCCCACAGAGCCTCCTACAGAAGCTCCTCCCAGACCTACAGCATCAGATGTGTACTATGGCGACGCAAACCTTGACGGAAAGGTAAACGTATCCGATGCAGTTGCAGTACTCCAGTTCGCAGCAAACAAGACAAAGTATCCGCTTGAGGGTACTGCTCTTATCAATGCCGATGTTGACGGAGAGGAAGGCATCACCGGAAGTGACGCTATCGTTATCCAGCAGGTAGACGCTTCGCTGATAAAGCAGGCTGATCTCCCTCTCAAGAAGTAAGCGATAAAAGAAGGACTCCCATACCGGGAGTCCTTTTTTCTGTAAATATACCATAATTCTATCAGGGACGGCTTTCATTCCCCCGGGACTCCGTTCCGCACTCCCCCACACAATCCCACCGGCGGCAAAGCACACCGCCATAACAGCCAGACCACCGGCGACTAATTTCCACATAACCCACACAGTCAGACCACCCGTGCGATAGC
>DNLQ01000092.1 GCA_003488415.1 Ruminococcus sp.
CTTCCCGCCTACCCAGTCGCTTTCATCCTCTGATGACGATGACTATACCGGTTCATCCTTTATGGCTAATATATTCACTGAGGAAAACGGCGGAGAGAATATAAGTGCCTGTGCAACATGGATACGTCAGGCTGATACAGAGTATAAGGTATGGATCTATACCGACCTTTCCGATCCGAACGATCCGACTTCAGGAACTCCGCATGAAGTAAGCAGCGGAAGCTGTGCTCTTCCCGGATATCAGACCATAAGGTTTGATATCCCTGTGTATGCGGAGCAGGGCAGCAGATTCAGCGTGGTTGCAGAGCTGAAAAGCAGCGAGTCTCCGTTTGTTATTCCGATTGAGTGTACCATTGCGGTCATCAATTCCTCTACCGGAGAGATCGAGTGTCTTGACACATATACTGATTATGAATCGCTTACGGCAAGCACCGGAGCAGGGGAGAGTTTCCACAGCGCTGACGGTAAAGAGTGGTACGATCTAAAAGGCGATGATTACCACTATGACGAGGCTGGGGAGCAGGAACTCCTTGATGCGATATACGAGCAGCTCATGGACGGAGTTGAGCCTGAGGATACCGATATACTAAAAAGCGTGGATATTGCAATGGACCACTACCGCACGCTGTTTGAAGCCGGTGAAGTCAGTGCAGTAATGGGGAATATAGCCCTGAAGGCGTTCGGAGATCCGGCAGACAAGGTGAACTTCTCCTGTCTTGACGGAATGATGCAGCCCGGAGAGCTGCTTGAGCTTACCGCTGTCTCCGGAAAGCCGATACACTATGCCATAAACGGCGATATGTCAGATATTAAGACTTACACTGCACCTATTACAATAACCTCTCCGGTAACGATAAAAGCGTGGACTGACGAAAATGTAATAACAGAGGGTTCTTTCATGCCGCAGGAAGCCGGGATACAGATGCTTGAATACAGCTTCGGGGACGGCTCTGTGAAGCAGAAGGCGATCATAGAAGCTCCTTTTGTGACTCCGCAGGTCATCACGATACCTTGTGATCCGGAGGAAGAAACTGTAAGGCTCCGCATCTTTGCAGAGGGAGCGGTGACAGTTAACGGAAAGGCGGCTGAAAATGGAGTATATACAGATGCCATAGATATATCCGGCAGCCGGAAGGAGATAGATATGGTGATCTCTGAGGAAGGACTACGGGAAAGACACATTACAATAAAGATGGACGGCTCGCCGGATATGAAGAAGGGTGACGTTAATCTTGACGGACTTGTGGACTCTTCTGATGCAAGTGCGGTATTGGAGCATTACTCCAGCCTGTCCACAGGAGAAAGCGGAACTATACCGGATGAACTGCTTTCGTCAGCAGATTTTGACGGCAGCGGCGTTGTCGATTCTTCTGATGCCAGTGAAATATTAAGATATTATGCCGAAAATGCTACAGAGTAGTGACAAAATGACTAAAAACAGGCTTTAAAACTGCCGGATATTTTGAGCGTTGGTCAAATGGTATAAAACCTGAGCATGGTTTATGTGAAATTAAGTCAAAAAAAATCGGTAACCAAATTGTAACTTTTATCTGATGCGGACTGTAAAACTGTTATAATAGACGGATATTTGGTGTTGAAAATATACAATATGCTCAAAAAATATTAAGGAATGATACAAGGCATTGACTTTGAGAAAAAAATATTGTATATTAAAATCAACGCAAGGGGGACATAGGAAATGCGGAAACGCAGGACCTTGCAAAGCAGAAATACTGCTTCTCCCGAGCCGGCATTATGGGAACGAGGCTCCCGGATATGCCGTCCTGCAAAGGGCAGCCAGAGCGGAGGATACAGACGGACGAGCGAGGACATTCGCCGGCGGAAGTGTCGGAAACGATGGCGAAAAACAATTTCTTACTTATTATACTTCAAAGGGAAGTATAATACATATTTAAGGAGGAAAAATCTGATGAACACACTTAAGAAGACATTAGCACTCGTAGCTACACTGGCTATGGCTGCTACAGCATTCGCAAGCTGCGGAACAACTGATAACAGCTCCACAGCACCCGCAAACGATGCTTCAAAGGCAGACGAGGCTACAGAGGCACCTGCTGAGGACGAGAAGCCCGCTGATGACGAGAAGCCCGCTGATGACGAGAAGCCTGCTGACGACGAGAAGCCTGCTGTTGACGCTAAGAGCGGCGAAGTAGATTCAAGCGTAGGCCAGGGCGGCGACAAGTTCACAGTAGCTGCTTGGAACGGTGATGACGTTCCTTACCTCATTGCTCAGTGGAAGGGCATTGACTTCGATACAATCGGCGACGACCTGAAGGACGGCAAGGTTGAGGGTATCGACTTCATCAACTTCGGTGTAGGCGGCGGCGACGCTTCTGAGAAGTATGACAATCTGTTTGATGCTGGTTCTGACCTTGATGTTTACTTCGTTGAGGCTGACTGGGCTCTGAAGTACATCAACGATGATGACAAGACTCTGCCTCTTGAGAAGCTCGGTCTTGGCGACAGCGATTTCTCTAACATCTACAGCTACACAGACGAGATCGGCAAGGATTCAAATGGCGTTCGTAAGGGCGTTTCATGGCAGGCTGCAGCAGGCGGCTTCTACTACAGAAGTGACCTCGCTGAGGAGTACCTTGGTGCTGCAACTCCTGAGGATATGCAGAAGCAGATCGGTGACTGGGATAAGTTCGTTGAGGCTGCTCAGACAGTAGCTGACAAGTCCAGCGGCAAGACTGCTCTTGCTGATACTCTTGGTGGTATGTGGCAGGCTTACGCTTGCGGACGTACACAGCCTTGGGTTGTTGACA
>DNLQ01000149.1 GCA_003488415.1 Ruminococcus sp.
TTGGAATCGAGTCCCCAGAATACCTTTACGATACGCAGTGTCGCCTGGGATACCGGCTCGGATATATCTCCTCCGGGCGGGGATACTGCTCCGATGACTGAAAGTGCTCCCTCTCTGCCGTCTGTACCTGTGGAGATCACACGTCCGGCACGCTCATAGAACTGTGCCAGTCTGCTTCCGAGGTATGCGGGATAGCCCTCGTCGCCGGGCATTTCTTCAAGTCGTCCGCTCATCTCACGGAGAGCCTCTGCCCAGCGTGAGGTGGAATCAGCCATAAGTGCTACGGAATAACCCATATCACGGTAATACTCGGCTATGGTGATGCCGGTATACACCGAAGCCTCACGGGCTGCAACAGGCATATCAGATGTATTGGCGATAAGCACTGTACGCTCCATAAGTGACTTTCCGGTCTTCGGATCTATCAGCTCCGGAAATTCATTGAGAACGTCTGTCATCTCGTTGCCACGCTCTCCGCAGCCGATGTATACGATTATATCAGCCTCTGCCCATTTTGCAAGCTGATGCTGTGTAACTGTCTTTCCGCTTCCGAAAGGTCCCGGGATAGCGGCTACTCCTCCCTTGGCTATGGGGAACAGGCAGTCCACTACTCTCTGTCCTGTTACAAGAGGCATATCCGGTGACAGCTTCTTTGCATACGGTCTGCCTCGTCTTACAGGCCACTTCTGGAACAGAGTCAGTTCCTTGTCCCCGGAGGGTGTCTCCACTACGCAGACTGTATCTGATACAGTGAACTCGCCTTCCTTTACTGACTTTACCTTTCCCTTCACTCCGTTTGGTACCATTATCTTATGGAGCACTATATCCGTCTCCGGTACTGTACCTATAACGTCGCCGCCCTGTACGGTATCTCCTGCCTTTACAGACGGAGTGAACTGCCACTTGCGGTCACGCTTCAGCGAAGGTACTTCAACTCCCCTTGCAAGATTGTTTCCGCATACCTTCCTTATATCGTCAAGGGGACGCTGTATTCCGTCGTATATGCTTCCGATGAGTCCCGGTCCCAGCTCGGCGGACATAGGTTCCCCCGTAGATTCAACACTCTGTCCTGTACCAAGTCCGGAAGTCTCCTCATATACCTGTATTGACGCACGGTCACCGTGCATCTCTATTATCTCGCCGATAAGTCTCTTGTCGCTTACACGTACAACATCAAACATATCAGCGTCACGCATTCCCTCTGCAACTACAAGAGGTCCTGATATTTTAACAATAGTGCCTATGCTGCTCAAGTTTTACGCTCCCTTCTGATTGAGAATATCAGAGCCTACAGCCTTTTCAACTGCTTCGTGCAGTGCCCTCATTCCATTGCCTGTATTGCCGTCTATGGCAGGTATAAGTACAATGGCAGGCAGCTTGCTGCTCCGGTATTTCTTGATTGTATCCTCCACAAGTACTGCGGCAGGCTCTGTTATATAGATCACAGCAAAATCATTTGCTGCAAGCCTGTTTATCAGCTTTGAGATCCTGCCGGACTCAGTCTCGCAGAATACCGAGAGACCAAGCGCTGCAAATCCTGATACGCTTGCAGTGTCCCCTATGACAGCAGCCTTGTACAGCTCAGTTGTATCAGCCATAAAGCCTCCTCATTCTCTCAGTGATGGTTTCCCTGTCTGCTCCGAACTCCTTGCAGACGCTGAGTATTCTCAGGTTCTTCAGCTCAGTCTCTGCGGCGATATAATATGCCGCAAGCGGCTCTGCACCGAATGAACCAAGTCTTGCTTCTGATGCAAGCTCCATTATTATGTCGTCGCACCACTTCTCGTACTTTGCCGGTGACTCTGACAGAAGCCTTGCTCCCTCCTCATACGGAGTGAAGGAGAGGTATTCCATAAGTCCCTCTGTGCCGCTGAGAGCTGCACGGATCAGTTCGTCCTTATCAAGCTCCGGACTGCCTGCTATGGCAAGCTCCAGAAACGAAGCCTGTCTGCCGCTGACTGCGCTCCTGTAGGCTGTCTTTATATCGGCACAGGCTGCGGTGAGCTGTGCATAACGCTGCATCATCTCTCCGCACTTTTCAGAGTCTCTGAGAAGTGCTCTTATGCAGGCGGAGTCTATAAAGCAGTCGGAAAGCTGTCCGTCAAGTGTCCTTGTAAGAAGTTCATATGCCTCCGATGCCGTATCACGTATAAGCTCCGGAAGCTCCTCGTACTCCTTTCGTGAAATATGACTGCTCAGCTTGCCAAGTTCAAGATTTGTCGGGCGGACATAGTACCTTTCAGGCTCTTTTCCGGCAATGAGCGCCTTCAGTGCTGCCTTCAGGTTGTGGAAATCATTTCTGTACAGCAGTACCTTCAGCTCGCCGCATTCAGGAGCGTAGGACTGTATGAAATCCCATACTCCCTGGAGCGACATAGCATCTGTACTCCCCTTCTTGGACTGGAGCAGAGAGTTCAGCTCCGCCTTTCCGGAGACTGCTATGAGCTGCTCCATATCGGTACGTGTGAGAAGTCCGCCTTCCATTGCCTTTACCGCAGCAACTGCATCGGCATACCGTGTATCCTTTCCAAAGCTCATGATCTCACCTGCCCGAACAACGCTCTTGCTGCTGTATCTCTGACTGCTTCACGCTCAGATGCTATCATGTCCCTGAAAGAGCAGTTTTCGGAGATAAGCCCGTAGGTCAGTATAAAACCGTTTTCTATATCCGCAGGCTTGTCTGAAACTGTGATGGTGCCAAGCTCTCCGAGTGACTTCACGAAGCTGTCCGGCATCCTTTCAAGATCCTTCTTATTCATGGACAGCACTCCGTCTCCGCTGCGCTGCTTCTGCTTTATAAGATTCATTATTACTTCAAAATACTTATCTGCCGGCAGCTTGTCAAGGCGGTCAAGAGTCTTCTCCAGAACCTCATCTATAAGTCCTACCTTACAGGCAAGTATCCGCCTTTTTATTTCTGCATCCGCTGAGGAACAGGCATTCAGGAAGTCTCTCTCAAGCTGCTCGCCGGAACGCTTCATGGTGTCGGCATAAGCTGTCTCAGCCTTCTCGTTCCCCTCGGCGATGATCCGCTCGGCTCTTCTCTCCGCAGCACTGATAATGCTGCTCTCGCTCTGCTTCTGCTGCTCACCTATGATATTCAGTATCTCATCGATCCCAGCCATTGCTGAACCTCCTTATAAGGCGATGTTGTAGATCATCAGAATAGAGATCAGAAGTGCAAGGATAGCGTATGTCTCTACCATTGCTGCCATGATGATAGCCTTTCCGTTGTGGTCAGGCTTCTTTGCTGTGATCCCTACTCCGGCAGCAGCTGTCTTGCCCTGTACCATTCCTGATATGAGACCTACTATCGCTATGGGGAGGGATGCCACAAGAAATGCGATCCCCTGCTCTGTGCTGAGTGAAGCAGGTGTGCCTCCGATGATGCCTATGCGGCTCAGAAGAAGGATTGATGTGAGAAGTCCGTAGAGTCCCTGTGTACCGGGAAGAAGCTCCAGCAGCAGCACCTTGCTGAACTTTGAAGGATCAACAGATACTACACCTGATGCAGCCTCACCTACGAGACCTACTCCCTTTGCTGAGCCGATTCCGGCTAAAAGTGCTGCCAGTGCAGCTCCTATGATAGCAAGTACCATTCCGTTAGTCATTGATTTTTTCCTCCTTGAATTTTATATATTGAGTTTTTACTGTAAGCGGATCAAATTCCCTGCCGCCTCCGGTGTAGAACTTTGAGAACAGCTCTACGAACTGGAGTCTGTCGGTGTGTACATATGCACCAAGCAGGTTAATGGCAAGGTTAGCCGTGTGTCCTCCTATGAATACTATGATCAGAAGGATCAGCTTTATAACCTTGTTCTCAGGCATTGTGCCTATCAGGTTCACAACGCCTGCAATAGAACCTGTTGCAAGTCCAAGAGCGAGAAGTCGTGAGTAAGACAGTATGTCACTGAGCCAGCCTGTAGCTGTATTGTACAGTGCGTAAAGTCCCCCGAAGAACTTTCCGGGTATGGACTTTGACGTTCTTCCGGCTGTGACCAATAGAAGTGCCAGTCCTGCCAGTGCCAGATACTTTCCTGCATTCATAAGCGGTGCAGGTACATCTGCAAGTACGCTTGCTCCTAACGGAGCTACTCCGGTTATGAGCAGATATATCGGCAATGAGTCAAGTACGGCGTCCAGCTTTTTCCCCTGATCCCAGGACATCTTCGCTGAAACTCCCACTCCCAGGAACAGATGAAGTATTCCTATTCCAAATGAGAACAGCAGCAGCTTGATGGGATCTGAGATAGGCTCGAACCACAGGGCGATGCTTCCTACTTCCTTATTGAAGAATTCCCTGCCGACTACCTGTACTATATCTCCGAACCAGCTTCCGAAAAGCGCTCCCCATATTACTGTTGAGATGCCGCAGTTACGGAACATGGTAAGTGTCT
>DNLQ01000244.1 GCA_003488415.1 Ruminococcus sp.
TAGAGTTCTACGGCTACGAGGTGCATATGGGAGTCACGGAAGGAAACGGTGATCCGCTCACGGACTGCGGAGGGAGCTTTGCCGGAAATGCCGCAGGCTGCTATGTACACGGCATCTTCGACAGCGCAGATGTGTCAGGCAGACTTGTACGGGAGCTTTACCGCCGCAAGGGGATCCCTTTCACAGGTGAGAGCATCGACAGGAGAGAGTACCGTGAATCACAGCTCGATCTCCTTGCCGATACAGTAAGAAGGAGTATTGACATGGAGCTTATCTACCGGATAATAGAGGAGGGCGTATGAAGCTGGAATATGTGCTGCCCGGAGACATTGAACGGCGCAGCTTTGAAATAATAGAGAGCGAACTTGGTGACGTGAAGGTACCGGAGGAGATAAAGCCTGTCGTGTACAGAGCGATACACACTACGGCAGATTTTGACTATCTGGAGAATCTCTGGTTCTCTGAGGACGCAGTACAGAAGGCGCTAAAACTGCTGAGGGAAGGCTGCATCATCGTAACTGATACAAATATGGCTAAATCCGGTATAAACAAGGCTGCACTGGAACGACACGGCTGTGAGATCGTGTGTTACATGGCAGATGCGGACGTAGCTGAGGGAGCGAAGCGTCAGGGAACGACAAGAGCGGCAGTATCAGTGGACAAGGCAGCAAAGCTGGGGAGACCTGTGCTGTATGCCGTAGGCAATGCACCAACAGCACTGGTGCGTATCTGTGAGCATATTGATTCCGGAGATTTTATACCGGAGTTTGTTATCGGCGCACCTGTAGGCTTTGTAAATGTAGTGCAGTCCAAGGAGATGCTGATAGAGACCGGTGTTCCCTGTATTGTGGCAAGAGGACGCAAGGGCGGGAGCAATGTAGCTGCGGCGGTATGTAATGCTCTGCTGTATATTCTTGACGCTGAAAAGAGTAGTCAAAAGTGAATTCTGATTGTAATAAACGTATAAAATCTGCGGAATACTTGCAAAATGCGGGGATATCTGCTATAATATAAATGTTCATGAACACAATTGAATAAAGCAGACGGTGCCTGCCGGACATCCCGGCAGGGTAAAAGGGAAGCAGGTGAAGCTCCTGCACGATCTCGTCACTGTAATTGCGTAGCGGTATGCTTTCTGCCGTGAGAACGGCGGAGTCACTGAGTTATCGGGAAGGCAGCATATCGTGTTGAGGCATAAGTCAGGAAACCTGCCGTTTGTTGGTACACAGCCATAAGGCTGAGATCACGAGGTATTGATCGTACTGGATACAGGCTCTCAGGGGAGAGTCTGTCTGCGTGCCTCTGTCTGTACAGGGGTTTTTTTATTGCTACGACCATGCCTTCTATGAAAGGAAGAGCATAATGAAAAAAACACTGGCATTATTATCAGCTCTCACTGTAGTTGCAGGAGCAATAACATCATGCGGAGGAGCTGCAAGCACATCTGATACAGCAAGCACTGTTGAGGAGATCACAGAAGCAGCAACAGAGGAAGAGACAGAAGCCGAAACTGAGGCAGAGACTGAGGCGGAGACTGAGCCTGAGACAGAAGCTGAAACTGAAGCTGAGGAAGAAGCAGATGAAGAAGAGGACTATACAACAGGAGACGCCTCACTTGATAATATCAGGAATCAGGACGAAATCGGCGAGAAGGAGCTGCTGGTACTGAGCTTCGGAACCAGCTTCAATGACAGCCGCCGTCTTACGATAGGAGCGATTGAGGACGCACTGGAGAAGGCTTTCCCTGATTATTCCGTACGCCGCGGCTTTACAGCGAACATCATCATCGACCACGTAAACAGACGTGACGGATTCCTGATCGACGACGTAGAAGCTGCACTGGAGAGAGCTGAATCCAACGGAGTAAAGACACTTGTGGTACAGCCTACGCATCTTATGAACGGACTTGAGTACAACGATCTTATCGAGGCAGTCGGCAGCCACGCAGACGCATTTGACAAGGTAGTATTCGGTGAGCCTCTGCTTACCAGCGATGATGATTTCAAGCGTGTCGAGACAGCTATCGTTGACTGGACAAAGGATTACGACGACGGAAAGACAGCTATATGCTTTATGGGACACGGTACAGAAGCTGAGTCCAACGGAGTATATCAGAAGATGCAGGATCTTCTCACAGCCGACGGCTACAGCAACTACTATGTGGGAACAGTTGAAGCAACACCTTCACTGAACGATGTTGTAGAAGCAGTGAAGCAGGGCGAGTATGAGAGAGTTATCCTTGAACCTCTTATGGTAGTTGCCGGCGACCACGCAAATAATGATATGGCAGGCGATGACGAGGAGTCATGGAAGACTGTATTTGAGTCAGAGGGATACGATGTAGAGTGTCTGCTCAGAGGACTCGGCGAGAACGAGGCTATCAGACAGATATACATCGACCACGCACAGGCTGCGATCGACTCTTTAGGCGAATAAGCATAATAAGAAAGCATACAGATCATTACTATTCTGACCGGGCAGCATTATACTGCCCGGTCTCAGTATACGAGGTGGAATATGAAAGCAAGGATATTGACAGCGGCACTTATCACAGGACTTCTTCTCACAGGCTGCGGAGCAACACCGTCTGAGGAGGTTTCCGCACCTTCACAGGCAGATACCGCACAGACAGAAGCTCCTACAGAAGAGCAAATAACAGAAGCTGAAACAGAGGCTGAGACCGAGCCTGCAAAGGAGCATGAAACAGCTCCGCAGCTGGAGGTCGGATATGAGGGCATGACTGCCGTAGGTGCAGAAGCTCTCAAAGAAGGAGAGTATCACATAAACGTGGATTCAAGCTCGTCCATGTTCAAGATAGCGGACTGCATACTGTATGTTACAGGCGACGGCATGACTGCCGACCTTATAATAAACAGCCAGTCCTATGATTATCTTTTCATGGGAACAGGCAAG
>DNLQ01000021.1 GCA_003488415.1 Ruminococcus sp.
TAAATCCCTGATTTGTCCACTCCCAGAGTTTGTTTCTCCGTCAGCTTTCCTATGAGTGAATTATACATCCTTCTGCATAAGTTCACATATTTTTATGCCGGAACTCTGTAGGAGTTACACCTACCGTCTTCTTGAACTGCTTCATGAAATAACTGTCCGTGCTGTATCCGCATTGTGATGCTATGTCCGCAACGGAAAGCTCCGTCTCCATCAGCAGTTTCTTAGCCTTATCCATACGGAAATCTATAAGCTCGTCGATAACGCTCCTGCCAAAGCTGGAACGATAATTCTTTTGCAGAGTGCTTTTGCTTACATGGAGCATGGCACATATGTCTTCCGTGTTCCACTGCTGCTCCGGATGCTCCTGCATATCACGGCGGAGCTCCGTAAGTCTGTCGCACAGGTCACGGCTGCCGTTGTTCCGGAAACGATATGTTCGCACTGTATTGCTCATGGCTGCGCCGATAAGATCGTTCACTCTGTCCTCGTCAGTCACCGTACCGGGGATAAACGCAAACTCCCCGAAGGTAAATCCCGTCGGGATCCCTGAGGATACCTTTTTCAGCTCTTCAAAAAACTCCGCTGACCGCAGCTCAGAGTCAAGCACGATCACAAAGCAATTTATGGATACGGTGAATACTTTCTCTCCCTGCTGAAGCAATCTGACAATATTCTGACCAAGCTCACACACAAGAGCTGCTGTCTTGCTGCCGCCGTATCTGCCGATAAGACGGTGAAGATCACTGACCTCACAGCATACAAGCAGCTTTCTTCTGCCTGTACAGCCCTCACGAAGATACGTTGACAGCTTCCGGACGTCAGGAAGTCCTGCGGCTGTATCATTGCTGTCATGCTTCCGCTCCCGGTCAATGCCTGTGCTTAGAAGGAAGCGATCAAGGCCCTGACCAAGACAGCTTATGAATTTTACGTATACAGAATCATAACCAAACTGCACCTTGCCAAAGGAGAGTGCGGCAATTCCAAAAAAACGGTCGTCGAAATTTATCGGAGTAAGATAAAAAGCCCTTGGCTTGCCGGAAACCTCCGTGAACATGGATAATATATCCTCTGCCGGAAAAGCCTCACCGGCAGAGCTTACAATGCGTCCGGCTGTCTTGCGGTAGACCGGAACAAGTCTGGTCCGGCATCCGAAATCAAGCGCTTCTGCGGTGCCTGTCTCTGCGGCAGTGATAAACTGCTCCGTCAGAAAGATGTTGAAATGACGCAGCCTTGTTATTAAGTAGATGTAGTTGTCGGCTATCCTGATTATTTCCTCCAGCGATCCGGCGGATGCAAGATTGTAGATCATATCCGACTGCTCCATTCTCTCCCGTGCTTTCGTGGACAGCCTTTCATCCCGTCGTGCTCTGCCGGAATAAGCTGCAGTTCCGGAACATCCGCAGGAACAGCCCTGTATGAAACCGCTCTCTCCTCCGGTGGCTCTGCCGCACACTCTTCCGGTGATGTATCTGTAAAGCCGGCGCATACAATCGGCTCCCAGCCGGAAGTTATCACGGCGATATGTTGTAAGTGTTATGAACGCATCCCCCGGAACTGCCATACCGTCATAGCCTGTAACCGCTATATCCTCGGGCACACGTATCCCCCCGCTGCGGAGCGCTTCAATAAGTGTATACGCCATGACATCGCTCCCACAGGCTACGGCTTCAGGAAGGGGCAGCCCGCCCGAAATCAGCCGTCTTGCATACTCCCTTGGCTTTTCAGTCCAGAAGTCTCCGTATTCATACCAGTCATTTTCCACCTCCAATCCATGTGATGTCATGGAGTCCAGATATCCTTTAAGACGCTCCTCCGCCTGGAATGAACCCTTTGTCCCGGTCAGGCAGTATATCCGTGAGAAGCCGTGTACCTCGATCAGATGATCCACGATAGACCTGAAGCTGTCAAAATCGTCTGACTGAGTATAGTCAAATATGTCGGATCCTGAGCCGTCTGCTACCATAACATAACGGTTGGTACTGCGGAGCAGCCCCTCGATGCCGGTGATGAAACTATCATCCATCTCGGCTGTAGATTTGCAGTATATATATCCGTCAAAATGCGGAGATGCTATAAGGTCGAAAATACGCTTTTTTTCTTCAAGATGACGCATTTTTACAGGATTGCTGTAGGAACACATTGTCGTCAGTATCGCTGTATCACAACCGCACTCCTCCGCCTGCTTTATCACTCCGTTGACTGTCGAGCAGGTCGAAAGATTTCTGCTGCAGTCCGCTGTTACTACACATATAAGCGGTCTTTTTTTCATTTCCGTTCCTCCTTTCATTACATATTGCTCCCCGGAATAACTCCTGATTTTTCCTGCTTGTCTTTCGCTGCCAGTCCTGTGCAATAATTCTTCAGGAGCTGATCGGTGGTGCGATATAAATCGTCTAATGTAATATTGTATCACATTTTAATTGGTTTTTCAACCTTTTTTACATCAAAAATTGGGTAAATTGAAGAAAATACTATCAAACTGATTCTATTAATCATTGATTTTTTGTGGAAAATAGTATATAATTAGTTTAGAATGCAGAAGATGTTCCCCTCAGAGCACTTCTGCTTAATTTAAAAAACAGGGGGTCACAGACTATGAACAGTAAATTCAGAAGGCTGGCAGCGGCATCTCTCTCTATTGCCGTAGGCACTGCTTCAGCTGCCGGCGTTTACGGAGGGGTTTCCGCTGACGCCGCTTACGGTGTTGGCGGAAACGGCACCGCCATCATGGAATACCTCGACAGAGGTTTCTGCGCAGTACACGCTCACACAGAACATCAGAATGCTGCGGATACATACGACGGTATGTTCCTGAGCTGGCGCTGGAACGCAAATGATGATGACAATGCGGAATTCAGACTGTATCGTGACGATGAGCTGATCTACACAAGTAAGGCTGGTATGGCTACCAGTTACCTGGATAAGACAGGCAGTCCGTCATCAAGATACAAGCTCGAAACTCTCGTCAGCGGTACTGTTGTTTCAACAGACCTGTGCAGGTTTTCCTCACAGACTAATTACCTGGATATTCCGCTGAAAAAACCGGGAAACAATTATATGCCAAATGACTGCTGTGTAGGCGACGTTGACGGCGACGGTCAGTACGAGATCTTCCTTAAATGGGATCCCAGCAACTCACAGGATAACTCAAAGGCAGGAAAAACCGATAATGTCTACATTGACTGTTATACCCTCGACGGCAAACAGCTCTGGCGTGTGAACCTCGGTCAGAATATCCGTGCCGGTCAGCACTATACTCAGATGTGTGTCGCAGATTTCGACTGTGACGGCAAGGCTGAGCTTATCACCAAGACCGCAGACGGTACTGTTGACGGAACCGGAAAAGTTATAGGCGACGGCAGCAAGAGCTATGCCAACAGCAACGGATACATCCTTTCAGGTCCGGAATACCTTACTCTCTTTGAGGGTGCTACCGGTAAGGCTCTTGATACTATAGACTTCCCTGTACCAAGAGGTCAGGTATCAAAATCCACCTGGGGTGATGACTACGGTAACCGTGTTGACAGATTCAACAGCGCTATCGCTTACCTCGACGGTGTTCATCCTTCCGCTGTCTATGGCAGAGGATACTACACAAGACTTACCCTTTCAGCAGTTGATGTACGTGACGGAAAGCTCGCAAAACGATGGGTTTATGATACCGGTTTCGACAGTTCTACTCCCGGATGGGGCTGCGGTAATCATAATGTTATGGTAGCTGATTCCGATAATGACGGCAAACAGGAGATATTCATGGGAGCTTCCGCTATTGACGATGATGGCAGCCTCCTGTGGACTACCGGACAGCTCCACGGTGATGCAATGCACCTGGGCGACCTCGTTCCCAGCCGTGAAGGTCAGGAGATCTTCATTTGCCATGAGGACGGTAAATACGGCATTTCTCTGGTAGATGCAAAAAACGGCAACATCATCTGGCACAAGGACGGAGATAAGGACACCGGCCGCTGCTGCGCTGATAACATATTCGCCGGCAATCCCGGTTCAGAGTACTGGGGATCACGTCCTGCAAACACTATGCTGAATGATAAAGGCGAACAGATCGGCAATAAGGTCCCTGCAATGAACTTCCTCATCTACTGGGACGGCGATCTTGAACGTGAGATACTCAACGACATCCAGATCGACAAGATGACTGCACTGAATACTTACAGTAAGCTGATGTATGCGAACGGATGCGTTTCAAATAACAGCACCAAGGCTGTTCCATGTATCACTGCTGATATCCTCGGCGACTGGCGTGAGGAACT
>DNLQ01000165.1 GCA_003488415.1 Ruminococcus sp.
ACCGCTACACAGGTATAGAGATAAGCAATGATACGATCATAAAGACACTGAAGTCTCTGGGCTTCGGCATAACCAATGACGGTGACAGTTTCAATGTTGAGATACCCAGTTGGAGAGCTACCAAGGACGTAACTATCAAGGCTGATATCATCGAAGAGATCACACGTATCTACGGATATGATAACTTCGATGTACACACAGCAGAGTCTCCGTTATATCCTGTACGCATTTCCGGCGTAAAGAATGTTGAGGAGCAGATCAAGGATATGCTTGTAAAGCGCTTCTCACTTCACGAGGTACACTCCTATGTATGGCCCTACTACGATGAGTTCAAGGCTCTGGGGATCGAGGCTGAGGACAATATACGTCTTGTCAGCGCACCTATGGCTATCCGCAGGAACATTGCTCCCACGCAGTTCTGTCAGGTGAAGCTCAATACAACATTCGCACCTGATTTCGGCATCTTTGAGATCGGACGTATAGTGGACGGTCTGAAGGAGGACGGTCTCTGCAACGAGAAGAAGATACTGGCTATAACACTGTTCAGCAGAACAGACTCCACAGAGAAGCTCTACCTGAGACTCCGTGATATAGTTGCGGTACTTGCAGACGATATCAAGCACCAGTCAGTAGGATTTGAGGCTGCTGAGCCTTCACACTCATGGCAGCATCCCAGAAACCTCAATTCTATAATCTGCGGCGGCGTGAAGATAGGAGAAATGGGACTTCCTTACCCCTCTATCGCAGCAAAGATAGATAAGAAGGCAGCCATCGTGTATGCCGAGATCGAGGTGGAGACCTTTGCAGAGGTCGAGTCACTGGGCATCAGCTATGATGAGCCTTCAAAGTACCCGGAGATCGAGGTAGACCTTACATTCCGCACTGACAGGTTCGCTCCTCTTGCTGAGGCAGTAAAGGCTGCAAAGTCAGCGCTTGTACGCAAGGTATCGCAGACAGATGTTTACGCTGACGATAACGGCAAGGCTATCACAATGCGGATAGTATTTGCAGATAACACCAAGACGCTTACCCGTGAGGAAGTTACAGAAGTAACAGATAAGATCATAAGTGAGCTTGAAGCAAAGGGAATAGCCCTGAAGGTATGATATAAAAGATATAGCCCGGAAGCTGGATGCTTCCGGGCTTTTTCATATTATTCGATACTTCGTATCTGATCCACAAGTGATTCCTTCTGCATATTGTGCAGGGGGATGAAAGATGTTATCAGAGCAGCGATAAGTGCGACAGCAGATGCAAAGAGTACAGCAGGCAGAGGCTTTGAATAGCCTACCATAACGATGCTGAGGATCTCGCTTTTTGACAGATCACTCTCAAGAAGTATGGAGCTGAGAGCTTTTTTCAGACCGAAGATCATCAGAGCGCACAGTCCTGTAGCGGCTATGGCAGAGCAGAAAACGTACTGGAGCGACTCAACGAAAGCCATCCGGTACATCTGTCCGGGGGTCATACCGAGGCACTGCATGGCAGCCAGCTCACTCTTACGGTTTGCGATACCGGTGGAGATGATGTTGATAAGGTTTACCAGAGCAATGGCTGAAATGAGCAGGCTCACAAAAGAGGTACCTGTTTTCAGTGCGGCTATGGATAAACTCAGCTTATGTCTTACTTCGTACAGATCTTCGTAGTACCCATCAGAGAAGACCTGTTCCAATAATTTTACAGCCTGATCGTGCATGGAGTAGTCACTGTAATCCAGCATGAAGTCTGTACCCCATGTGTGTTCGCCGAGGAGCGCAGCAGATCTGTCATAGGTTTCAGTCGGTGCCAGGAATGTAACTCCCCTGACTTCGTTAAGTTCAATAAAAGTGCTGTGTGCCAGCTCGGATACGTCGATCCTTTCTGCGATAGGGATGGTGTATGGGGTGTCTCTGTTTACTCTGTAGAAGCCTGTGGTAGGATTTATAACACTTTTCGGATCATTTTTAAGAGCTTCATCGAATTCTTCTTTGGTTATTCCTGTGCAGACATTCAAAGTGATGTCTAAGTGGTCACCATCCGGAAAGATGCCTCCGGTGTAGTCAAGCATAAGGTATCCTCCGCTGTTTACGAGATCATCATATGTCACATCAATGCTGCTTATATTTTCAAGATACTGTTCAAATTCCTCACGGTTGCAGTACTCTAAATGTCCCTCTCGCATCAGATCACCGGCAGTTATTCTATCTGAACGGACATTCATGAGGGTGAAGCGGTATCTTATATTTTTGAAATATCCTGAGTCGTTCAGCTTCTTTAACAAAGCCTCAGTATTCTCAGTGCTGCTTGCTTTAGGATCCCAGGAGCTGACATCCATTCCCACCATGCCGAACATCTTGTTTGCGACATCGTCAGCGGTATTCAGCACCAGTGAGAAAGATGCAAAGAGAGTGATAGAGAGTGTCAGTGCGAGGATAGTGATAATGTAGCGTTTGGGCTGACGGTGATTGTTTCTTGTAGCCATTTTGCCGGTCCAGCCGAAGAGGAGCCCCCAGAGGGAGTGTCTGCGGACACGCATGATATTGTTTGAACGCTCGGTGATAGCCTGGATAGGAGTTTTCTTTATGATACGCATACCGGTCCCGTAAGCGGAGAGCATTACCCATACCAGACCAGTGACGGCGCAGATAAGCAGGAGCATGGGGACGATGTCAACACCCATTTCTGGCAGATACTTAGGATCGGACACCATTGTCTCAATGAATCCGCTGGATTCTATGGCATTGAAAGCAACAAAGGTCAGAGCGATGCCGATGATGATACCCAGAGGGATACCTACGAGCGAGAGCATAAGTCCCTCCACGGTGATGATACCCACTATCTGTCTTGGGGACGCACCTGCCGATTGCAGTACACCGAACTGTTTTTCACGCTCCTTTGAGGACACCTCGAAAGCAGTATCAATGATAAGTCTCAGGGCGAAGGCAACGAACAGGATGAAGATATAGAAAATGGAAAAAATGATGATGAGCTGCATCTTGGAATTATCGCCTATAGCTGAGATGGCAAGATAGAGATCGTTGTCGGTAGTCTCAGTCTTTTCGGGATCGAGGTGATACTTATCCGGCTGCCCTAAGCCTTCATTGAGCATATTTTCCTTGACCTGAAAGAGGTTGGTCACTTTATCGGAATAGAACAGTCTGAGGTCTATAAGATCGCCGTGCTTGTCACGCTCGGTATGGTCTACGCTGTCCAGAGAATCAACGTAGTCAGCAAATTCGGGAGTTACGTTGGTGATAAGGGTATGGTACGGCGCACTTTTAATGATGCAGTTGATAGCGGTTGAGAATCCGCAGAACAGCAGCGTCATCAGAGCCAGAGCAGCGGCGATACTGCTGATAGTGAGTATAGAGTGCCGTTTCTGGGCAAAGATGTATTTTTTAGCAAGAAGAGCCTCAAAGGTCATTGCGATTCACCTCCGCAAGTCCCGTGAGCTTATCGTCAATTATGTGTCCGTCGGACAGTGTGATGATGCGGTCACATTGAAGGGCGATATTTTCGTCATGAGTAATGATTATCATAGTCTGGTTGAAATCGTGGTTGGATTTTCTCAGCAGCTCCATGATCTCAGCGCTGTTGCGGCTGTCAAGGTTTCCTGTAGGCTCGTCTGCGAGGATGACTCCGGGGGAGGTGAACAGGGCACGCCCGATAGAAACTCTCTGCTGCTGACCGCCTGAGAGCTGTGAAGGCAGGTGGAGTCTTCTGGCATTGAGTCCCAGCAGATCAAGCAGCTTTTCCAGCTGAGCCTTATCCGGTTTTCTTCCGTCCATTATCATAGGGAGAGTAATGTTCTCCTCGGCGTTGAGAACAGGGATCAGATTGTAGAACTGGTAGATCATGCCCACCTGTCTGCGGCGGAATACGGCAAGGTTAGCGTTGTTCTGCCTGAACACGTCCTGATCCTCCAGGAACACTTTGCCGGATGTAGGTCTGTCCACGGCACCTATTATGTGGAGCAGGGTGGATTTGCCTGAACCGCTTGCACCGATAACAGCGCACATCTGTCCTTTGGGGACTGTAAAAGAAACATTGTCCAGAGCCTTAACTTCATTATCTCCTTTGCCGTAGGTCTTGCAAATATTTTCAATACGTAAAAGATCCATAGATCATTCCTCCTTCTATGCTTTTATGATAACATATCGGAATTACTATTTCATTACTTCTTCATTACAAAAATGTCACTTTAGGTGTTTTATCTCCAAAACAGAGCATCCGTCTTGCAGAACAGAGAAAAATGTGATATACTTATATTAAATTTTTGAAACGAGGTGCAGAAATGGCAGACATACTTCTTATTGAAGATGACGGGCAGCTTGCCGGCAATCTTGTGGAATTTCTCCGCAGTGAAGGTCATACACCTGTACACGCATGGGGGCAGACGGACGGGCTGGAGAAATTTGAGTCCGGCAGATTTGACTGTGTACTTGTAGATATATCGCTGAAGGACGGCAACGGTTTTGCAGTGTGTGCAAAGATAAAGCAGGACTCGGACGTACCTGTGATATTCCTGACCGCACAGGCAGATGAAGCCTGTACAGTAGCGGGCTTCGATGTGGGAGGCGATGATTATGTCAGCAAGCCTTTTCGTCCCAGGGAGCTTGCCGCAAGGATAAAGAACGTCATCCGCCGGAGGCAGCCTTCATCCCTGATAAGCTGCGGCGGAGTCTGCATAGACAAGGCAAAGGGGAAGGTGACCAAGAACGGTAAGGAGATATTCCTTTCTGCACTGGAGTACAGATTGCTGCTGGTGTTTTTCACTCATAAGGAGCAGGTCCTTTCCCGTGACCGTATAGCCGATGAGCTGTGGTCATTCTCCGGAGAGTTTGTTTCGGACAATACTCTTAACGTGTACATGAAGCGGCTTCGTGACAAGATAGAGGACGATCCGCAGGAGCCTTCCATAATACGTACAGTCCGTGGACTGGGATATAAGGCGGTGGACGGATGAGAATTCTGAATCAGCCGGGAAACAGAAAACTGCTTGTGATAAGTGCCGCAGTTACTGCTTTGGGCTTCGGGATCTGTTGTTTATTCAGCATACCGTCAGCACTGATACTTCTTTGTGTGTCACTGACAGTAACAGCGGCGGCAATAGCTGTGCGCAGGAGCGAGGATGACCGGATACTGGAGCTGTGCGACACCATAGACAAGGTGCTGCGCGGAGATGATACATTTGTGATCAACAGCTTCACTGACGGAAATATAAGTATCCTTGCAACTGAGATACAGAAGATGACAGTCAGGCTCAGGGAGCAGAACTCCGCACTTGAGACTGAGAAGCGTTTTATGAAGGAGTCGCTGGAGGATCTCTCCCACCAGCTCCGAACTCCCCTGACCTCCATGATGCTGATACTGAATAACATCCGCAGCAGGAAAGACGCCGGGCAGCTTTCACGGAGTCTCCGTGAGCTAATGGGACTTCTTGCACAGATGCAGTGGCTCATAGAGACGATGCTTAACATATCACGTATAGATGCCGGAGCGATGACTCTTCGCATTGAAAACGTCTCCTGCCGTGAGCTTATACGAAAGGCAGAGGAAACGGTGTCAGTTTCGCTGGAACTGAAGGGCATAACCATGCACACCGAGGTAAAGGGAGAGCCTGAGCTGAACTGTGACGTGAAATATCTCACAGAAGCAGTGATCAACATTCTTAAAAATTCGATGGAACATACTCCGGAGGGCGGAGAGATAACCGTTGAGCTGGAAGAAAACCCGATATATACCGGCATAATGATAACCGACACCGGTACAGGCATACCTGAAGAAGATATAGATCAGATATTCAGCCGCTTTTACCGTTCTCCTCATTCGCACAGCTCCGGCTTCGGAATAGGACTTGCCTTTGCAAGGAGGATAATCGCCATGCACAACGGAGTCATCAAGGCAGGCAACTCATCACAGGGCGGCGCACAGTTTGACATAAGATTCTACAAGACGGTAGTATAGGAGGATAAAATGGAAACAAGGATACTAATAGTAGAGGACGATCATGAAATAAGGAAAATGCTTTCGGATTTCCTTGTCAGCTGCGGATATGTAACAGACGAGGCAGCCGATGGAAGAGAGGCTTCGGAGAAGCTGGCTGAACCGGATTACGACCTGATACTAATGGATCTTATGCTTCCGGTAAAGTCCGGGGAGGTGCTTATCAGTGAGCTGAGGAAGCACTCAGACGTACCTGTAATAGTACTTTCGGCAAAATCCATGCTGGAGACCAGACTGGAGGTGCTGAGACTGGGCGCAGACGATTATATACTCAAGCCCTTTGATCTGGGCGAGGTACAGGTGCGTATAGAGGTAGTGCTGCGCCGTATGGGAAAGGATGAAGCCGGCGGCATCATAGAGTACAAGGGACTTCAGTACAGCAAGGACGAGAACCGCCTTATATTTGAGGGCAGGCAGATAAGCCTTACAGCCAAGGAACTTATGCTTATACGGCTGATGATGGAATATCCTACAAAGACGTTCACCAAGGCGAATCTGTACGAATCGGTATGGGGAGAGGACTACATCTGTGAGGACAATACGATAAACGTACACATGAGCAATCTGAGGTCTAAGCTGAAGAAAGCCTGTGGTATGGACTGCATAGAAACGGTATGGGGCATAGGCTATCGGATGAAGGGGGAGTAAAATGCTTCTTGCAGTTACAGTGGCACTGGCGTTTGCTTCGGCGATAATGCTTATGCGTCTTGGAGTTATGCACCGCAATCTGAAAAACATAACTGAAGAAATGAAACGTAACCGAAGCATGGAGTATAACCGACGGCTCACGATCATAATAGGAGACCGCAGAATGATGGCAGCTGTCTCGGAGATAAACCGCAGTCTTGATTATCAGCAGCAGCTGAAGAACGAAGCAGAGCGAGCGGAGCGTTCACTGAGGGAATCAATATCCGACATAGCTCATGATCTGCGCACTCCGCTTACCGTGATACGTGGAAATCTCCAGCTCATACAGCGTGACGGGGAGCTTTCGGAAAACAGTGAAGAACGTCTGAGGGTGTGCATAGAAAAGGCTGACTGGCTGAAAAGAATGGCAGACGATTTCTTCGAGCTGTCCGTACTGGAGAGCGATACAGGTGCGGCGGAGCTTGAACGTCTCAGCGCAGTCAACGAGATCGCACAGTTCATAGCAGACCACGAGTCCCTTATAAGGCAGAACGGAATAACTCCTGATATCATGCTTCCGGAGAAGAATATAGACATATTTGCGGACAGCAGACTGCTGACACGTATGCTGGAGAACCTTCTCAATAACGTGGTAAAGTACGCATCCGGCAGCTTTCGGCTCACAGTAGAAGAACGGGACGACAGTGCGGTGATAGCCTTTTCCAATCCTGCGCCGGACCTTATGCCGGAGGATGCAGAGAAGCTGTTC
>DNLQ01000184.1 GCA_003488415.1 Ruminococcus sp.
GTAGTCTCCCAGAGCTGTTCGGGATCCATCTCACCAAGACCTTTATAACGCTGAGTCTCCACCTTGTACTTGCCGTTCTCGGACAGCTCTGCGATGTATTTGTCCCTTTCCTCGTCAGTGAAGGCGTACTCCACCTTCTTGCTGCGCTCAACACGGTACAGAGGCGGCTGTGCTATATACACGTTGCCGTTGGTGATAAGGGGACGCATATACCTGAAGAAGAAGGTAAGGAGCAGAGTCCTTATGTGCATACCGTCAACATCGGCATCCGCCATGATGATGACCTTGCCGTAGCGGAGCTTCTCTATATCGAAGTCCTCACCGATGCCTGTACCCAGAGCAGTCACCACCGGCTCCAGCTTGTCGTTGCCGTAGATGCGGTCAAGGCGAGCCTTCTCAACGTTGAGCATCTTGCCCCAGAGGGGGAGTATAGCCTGATAGCGGCGGTCACGTCCCTGCTTTGCAGAGCCTCCCGCAGAGTCTCCCTCCACGATGTAGACCTCAGTGTATCTGTTGTCACGCTCGGAGCAGTCCGCCAGCTTTTCGGGCATGGAGTTGTTGCCGAAGGCGTTCTTCTTGCGCTCAGCCTCTCTTGCTCTCTTTGCAGCCTCTCTTGCCCTGTATGCGGATATGCACTTTTCAAATATGATATTTGCAGTTTCGGGGTTCTCCTCCAGGTAGTTCATCAGCTTCTCTGTTACCAGCTTCTCCACGAAGGGCTTTACCTCAGGATTTCCCAGACGTCCCTTTGTCTGTCCCTCGAACTCGCACTCTGTGAGCTTTACGGACACTATGGCAGTAAGTCCCTCAAGCACGTCCTCTCTCCTGAGGCTCTCTATCTCCTTTTTGGGAGCGTCCTTGCCCTTCTTGCCGCTGTCCTTCTCCTTGAACTTGCCGAACTTCTTTCCGTACTCGTTTATTACCTTCACAAGTGCGTTCTTGAAGCCTGTCTCGTGGGAGCCGCCGTCCTTGGTATGGATATTGTTGGCAAAGGACAGCACAACGTCGTTATAGCTGTCATTGTACTGCATGGCTATCTCCGCAAAGGAGTCGCCCTGCATACCGGACACATAGATTACTTCCTTACTCAGCGGCTCGTACTCTCTCACCTTGTGGATATGCTCCACGAACTGGCGGATACCGCCCTCGTAGTGGAGAGTTTCGCCCTGGATATTCTCTTCATCACGCTTGTCGGTGAAAACTATCTTGATGCCAGCGTTGAGGAAAGCCTGCTCACGCAGTCTGCGAAGGAGAGTCTCGTAGTCGTAGACGGTACTCTCGAATATATCAGCGTCAGCCTTGAACATAACGGTAGTTCCGGTCTTGTCGGTCTTGCCGACAGCCTTCAGCTCCTCGCTGTAGTGACCACGCTCAAAGCGCTGGAACCACACATTCTCTCCGTCCCGGACGGTAAGCTCCAGCCACTCGGACAGTGCATTGACCACTGACGCACCGACTCCGTGGAGACCTCCGGACACCTTGTATCCTCCGCCTCCGAACTTTCCTCCGGCGTGGAGAATGGTGTACACTACTGTAGCTGCGGAGATGCCCTCCTTAGGGTGTATACCAACGGGTATGCCTCGTCCGTTATCCGATACACGGATGACATCCTCCGGCAGTATCTCCACGTTTATCTCCGTGCAGTAGCCTGCAAGAGCCTCGTCTATGGAGTTGTCCACGATCTCGTATACCAGGTGGTGGAGTCCGCCGGGGCCTGTGGATCCGATGTACATACCCGGACGCTTCCGGACTGCTTCAAGTCCTTCCAGCACCTGTATATCGTTTTCGTCATAGTTATTATTCTGCTGACTCATGATCTACCTCCAGTTTCTTATTACAGCAAAGTGCGGAATACCGGCATCTGCTGTATCTATATTATCCCCTGTGGGGCGCCGTCGTTTACTCAGCCTTTGTGCTTTCAGTGTGGTAGCAGTTATAGGTGGCGTCGGTGTAGCATACAAGAGTTCCCTTGTAGCTGCCCTTGCTGCTTTCCGAGTACTTAAACGTCACCGTATAGAACACATTTCCGCCCACATGGCACTTATACGTTACCGGCTCCACGTCATAGCTCTCCGGCTCTGTGACTCCCTCGCCGTGGAAGGAATCCATTACAGCCCTGTAGTCATCGGTGTAGAAGTTGAAGCAGGACTTCATGTCCTGTGCTATAGCCGGAACCCAGTACCTTTCCGGTACGGTGTCATCAAGGCTTATGGCATACTCCTCCTCTATCTGAGCTATGCGCTTGTCGCTGAAATGCTTCCAGCTCACCGGTACAGCGGTCTTATAGGTAACGCAGCCCAGCAGGAACAGGACTGCTGCTGTTATCGCCAGTGCGGTGAGGCAGCCTTTTTTCCTTTTCCTTTTTGCGGCTGTATCCTTATTTTCTTCCTCAGACAGCTCCGTATATTCATATTCTTCATTCATACTCTTTACCTCTGCCGCCGAGTCTTTTGCGGAGTGTGCCGGCGGCAAGCTGTGACACCCATATCCTGCACACGCCGTTCCTCTCCGTTATCACGAAGCTCTTGGGAAGGTCGCAGGTGGCATAGTATACCCTGTGCTCACGCTCCGCTTTTTCCAGCAGAGTCTTGGTACAGCGGTCAACTGTGGTGTTATCCATATCGAATATCCCGATAACGTCGGGCAGGTACACTGAGCAGTTATTCCCTATATGCAGATACATCTGTTTCATCTGTTATCCTGCCTCCGCTGATATGCAGCACCTTTCCCCTTATCTCCGGGAGCAGAGCGCTCTCGTTGGGGGTGGTGATGAAAACCTGCATATCCTTTATCATACCCAGCACGAAGCGCTGACGGTTCTCGTCAAGCTCTCCCATAACGTCGTCCAGGAACACTACCGGAGCGTCCTTTGAACGCTTCATGTATATCTCCGCCTGAGCCAGCTTCATGACCAGTGCGGCACTCTTTATCTGTCCCTGAGAGCCGAAGTCCCTGGCGCTTACGCCGTTTATCCGTATCACTATCTCGTCACGGTTGACTCCGGCATGGGTAGTGCCGGTGCGGACATCGTGATCCTCGGTCTCTCTCAGCCTGCGGAAGTACTGCCCGGCAGCTTCTTCTCCGCATGGCTTTGCGAAGTCCTCGCTGCGGTACACATTGGACTTATACTCCAGCTCAAGGGACTCCTCTCCGCCGGAGATAGTCCGGTAGAGTCCGCTGCATATCTCGTTTATCCTGTCCACGTAGCTCTTTCGCATATAGGATATCACAGCGCCCTCAGAGGCAGCCTGTCTGTCCCATATCTCCAGCACCTTTCTGTCGCCTCTGCCCTGCATAATGCCTTTAAGGAGGGCATTTCTCTGGTTCATGACGGCAGAGTGCCTGTTGAGGTGCATCACGAAGGCAGGATCAAGCTGAGAAGCCGCCATATCAATGAAGCTCCTTCTGCGCTCCGGAGAGCCTTTTATTATCTCGGTATCATCGGGTATGAAGGCAATGCACTTGAACACATCGAACAGCGCTCTCGTACCCTTCTGCTTCACTCCGTTGAGGACTATGCTCCTGGGTGCGGCAGAGCTTCTTGAAAGGGTGTACTCTATTTTCTGTTCCCTGACGGCATCCTGTATCTTTATACGGCTTGTCATGCGCTCTCCGCCCAGTTTTACGTAGTCCTTTTCCTTTGAGCCCCGGAAGCTCCGGCAGCCGGAGAGTATCCACATGGCTTCGAGCAGGTTTGTCTTGCCCTGGGCGTTCCTGCCGGCGATGATATTGTACTTTGGATCGGGAGCGAAGGAGATGCCTTCAAGGTTCTTGAAGCCGTCTATCTCTGCATAGGTGACTCTCAAACCACCTTTACCTCGCCCTCGCCGCCGATGGATACGGTATCACCGGGACGCAGCTTTTTGCCCCGCATGGTGCATACCTCACCGTTCACCAGCACCTGTCCGTCCTGTATAAGCTGCTTAGCCTCGCCGCCTGAGCCCACCATAGAGGCGAACTTCATGAAGGCGTCCAGCTTTATGAATTCAGTGGTTATCTTTACTTCTTCAGCCATTGTGACTCTTTCCGGCTATCAGCCTATCTTTACGTACTTGCCCTTTTCGTTCTGTGTGTACTGTGCAGCGAAATCGGGGTTCATCTCTGCCACCTGATCGTAGCTGCCGGGATTGTCATTGCAGAAGCGTGCGCAGAACTTAGCGTCCTTTCTCAGCTTCTTGTCTATAGTATCGGCATTTATCTTGTCTGACAGCTTTCTGTAGACGTAGAGATAGAGAAACAGTGCCAGTGCCGCAAGGAGTATTGCAGGCAGCACGAACAGTGCGGAATCCTTTATTCTTGAAAACAGAACGATAGCTCCGGCAGCAGACATGACTGCTCCCAGGCTGCCCAGTAAGGATACAAGAGTTGCAAGAGGTGAGTAGGTATAAAGTTTATAGAACATGATAATTTCCTTTCATATGTCTTATTTTTCAACTATTCTGCCCCTGCTGTCAAGGGCATAGCGGTCTGCGAAGTCGATATTCAGCCAGCAGACCTCCTTATATCTTCCGGGATTGTCCGTGCAGAACTTCACGCAGAAGTCGGTATTGCCGCACAGCTTCCGCTTCACGTCCTTCTCTGACACAAAGTCAGCCAGCTTCTTCATAACGAAGATATTCAGCAGCACTGCTGCCGCTGAAAGGAGTATCCCCGGAATGATGTAAAGTGCGCTGTCCTTCACGCTTATGAACATCAGCAGCGCACCCAGTGCAGAGGCAGCAGAGCCGAAGCCTCCTATGGCTGAGACCACAGTGGCAGGGAGTGAATATTTATAGGTCCTGAAAAAGAACATATCCTCAGCCCCTGAGCTGTATGGGCATTACCAGGAAGATGAAGTTCTCGCCCTCCGGGGGGAGTATCTCGATGACCTTCATAGCGCCGTTGAATCTTATCCTTACACGGTCGCCCTCAGCGGCACGGAGAGCCTCCAGCATCAGCTTGTTGTTGAATCCTATGGTAACAGCCTCACCGGAGATGTCGGCAGTTATAGCGTCGTTCACCTTGCCGATACCGGTCTTGCAGGTTATCTTGATGACTCCGTTTCCTACCTCACAGTGCAGCGGAGCCTTGTTCTTCTCGTCTATTATAAGTGAGCAGCGGTCAAGGGAGGCTGCAAGCTCCTTCTTGCTCACGTTCACTTCTGTCTTGAAGCCTGTGGGGATACTGAGCCTGTAGTTGTGGAAGGGGCCTTCCAGCAGGCGTGAGATGACGTACACACTTCCCAGGCGGAATATAATGTGTCTGTCGTTGGTGCATATCTCACAGGGACTGTCCTCCTCGTCCTTTATAAGAGTGGAAAGCTCCTGGAGAGCCTTTCTGGGCACAACGAAGTGGAACTTGTCGTTTGTCTCTGCAAATTCACATCTTATTGCAAGGCGGAATCCGTCAATGGCAACAAGGTTGAACTTTCCGTCCTCAATATCGAAAAGCTCACCGGTAAGTATGGGCTTGCTCTCGTTGGTAGAGCAGGCATAGCTGGTCATATTTATCATGGATTTCAGAAGATGCTGCTTTACGCAGAAGCTGCCTTTTGAATCCACCTCCGGCAGATCGGGATACTCCTCTGCACTGATGCCTGAGAAGCTGCACTCTGTAGCGGCACTGGAGATATTGATGATAAGGTTATCGTCTATTTCAAAGGTGATATCCTCTCCGCCCATTTTTCTTGTGAACTCGCTGAAAAGTCTGGTGCTGACAACGAACTCACCGCTGTCATTTGTTTCTGCTTCTATGGAAGTGGTGATACCGAGGTCAAGGTTGTAGCCGGTCAGTGTTACCTTTCCGGGAGCTACGCTGACCTTTATCCCTTCAAGGGCAGCTATGTTGGATTTCTGTGATACTGCTCTTGACACGTTGCTGATAGCTTCGCTCA
>DNLQ01000186.1 GCA_003488415.1 Ruminococcus sp.
CCGCTTGTAAACAGGCTTTAAAGTTATGCCTTCATAACGCCTGTAACAGCGAGTTTAAAGAAAAGGCAGGTGCCGCAAAAAATGTACGCAGTTATCGAAACCGGCGGAAAGCAGTATCAGGTAAACGAGGGAGATATCATCTTCATCGAGAAGCTCGCAGCAGAGGCTGAGGAGACTGTTACCTTTGACAAGGTAGTAGCTCTTGGCGCTGATGACGGACTCAAGATAGGTACACCCTATGTTGACGGTGCAGCTGTAAAGGCTAAGGTTCTCAAGAACGGCAAGGGTAAGAAGATCACTGTTTTCACTTACAAGCCCAAGAAGGGTGAGAAGAAGAAGCAGGGACACAGACAGCCCTATACTCAGGTACAGATCGAGTCTATCAACGCTTGAGTATGATCCGTGCTGAATTCTTAGGATCAGATGGAAAATTAACAGGCTTCAGGTTCAGCGGGCATTCAGGATATGCCGAAGCAGGAGAGGATGTCGCTTGTGCGGCAGTATCCTCAGCAGTACAGCTTACAGTGAACCTTCTTGATGCACTGGGCTTTGCGCCCGATGTGAAGGTGGGGGAAAATGTCATAAGCTGTAAGGTCACAAGACCTGACGAAGCATCGGATGTGATACTGAGCCAGTTAAGGCTGCACTTTGAAGCTGTTCTGGAGGAATATCCGGAAACGATCAAAATCATTATTTCGGAGGTGTAACCATGTTAAAGATCAGTATGCAGTTCTTCGCTCATAAGAAGGGTGTTGGTTCTACAAAGAACGGACGTGATTCTGAGTCCAAGAGACTGGGCGTAAAGAGAGCAGACGGTCAGCTCGTTAAGGCTGGCAACATTCTTGTTCGTCAGAGAGGCACACATATCCACCCCGGTGAGGGCGTAGGTATCGGCTCTGATGATACATTATTCGCAACCGTAAGCGGCAGAGTAAGATTTGAGCGCTACGGACGTGACCGTAAGAAGGTTTCTGTATATACAGAGCAGTAATTACGGGCATACATCAGAAATAAATCCCGAGCATACGCTTCGGGATTTTTCTTTAAGAGATACAGGAGGCCGGAAAATGTTCGTAGATCAGGCGACTATAAAGATCAAAGCCGGAGACGGCGGGGACGGTGCAGTCTCATTCCACCGTGAGAAGTACGTTGCCGCAGGAGGTCCTGACGGCGGTGACGGCGGCAGAGGCGGAGATGTTGTCTTTCAGGTCGATGACAATTTTTCCACTCTGATAGATTTCCGCTATAAGAGAAAATATGTGGCAGAGCGTGGACAGAACGGCGGTGCAAGGAACTGTACCGGCAAGAGCGCTCCGCCGCTGGTGATAAAGGTTCCCAGGGGAACAGTCGTTCGTGACGCCAGGACCGGAAGGATCATGGCTGATATGTCAACGGACGAGCCTAAGGTGCTTGCCAGAGGCGGAAACGGAGGCAGAGGAAATGTCCACTTTGCCACCTCAACAAGACAGATACCACGTTTTGCAAAGCCCGGATTTCCGGGAGAGGAATTTGAGGTCACTCTGGAGCTGAAGCTGCTGGCGGATGTGGGACTTGTGGGATTCCCGAATGTCGGAAAATCCACGCTTATCTCCGTTGTCAGTGCAGCAAAGCCCAAGATCGCAAATTACCATTTCACCACACTGACTCCGGTATTGGGAGTCGTCAGCACAGGAGAGGAGAAGTCCTTCGTTATGGCTGACATCCCCGGACTTATCGAGGGAGCAGGCGACGGTGTAGGTCTCGGTCACGAGTTCCTCCGCCACGTTGAGCGCTGCCGGCTTATAGTCCATGTGGTGGACGTTTCGGGTGTGGAGGGACGTGATCCCAAAGAGGATTTCGGCATAATCAATGCAGAGCTTGCAAAGTTCAATCAGGAGCTTGCAGAGCGTCCGCAGATCGTTGCCGCAAACAAGGCTGATATGGCTGACGAGGAGCAGATCGCAGACTTCCGCAGCTTTATCGAGGAGAAGGGAATACCCTTTTACTGTATCTCAGCAGCCACTACCCAGGGTACACACGAGCTTGTGATGAAGATAGCCGAGGTGCTGGAGACACTTCCTCCCATCAGGGAGTTTGAGCCTGAACCGATACCCCAGGCTGAGCTGGACGATATGGCAGGTGCAGGAAAGAAGTTTGAGATCACCGTAGAGGACGGAGTATACTTCGTTGAAGCTCCATGGATACAGCCTATCATGCGTACCGTGAACCCCGATGACTACTCATCTCTCCAGTACTTCCAGAGAGTGCTTATCAACAGCGGGATCATCGCAAAGCTGGAGGAAATGGGTATACAGGAGGGAGATACCGTCAGCCTTGAAGGCTTTGAGTTCGATTTTATCAACTGACGGATCAAAAGGATATGGAAAGAAAGTATTTGACTGAGCGTGAGGCTAACGGCTACAGTCCTCTTACGCTTGCCTTCTTAGGCGACAGCGTATACGACACTCTGGTGCGTGAGAAGCTGCTTCATACTGCCAATGTGCAGGTGGGCAAGCTCCATGCAGCCAAGGTGAAGCTGGTGTGTGCTGAGTTCCAGTCATCGGTCTATGACCGTGTGGCAGAGGCGCTGAGTGAAAAGGAGCTTGCTGTCCTGAAACGAGGAAGAAACGCTACGGGCAGTACAGTCCCTAAGCACGCAGATCCCGTGACCTACCGCAGAGCTACGGCGGTGGAGGCTCTTTTCGGTTATCTGTTCCTTGTGGGAAAGACAGAGCGTATCGACGAGCTTTTCACACTAATAATGCAGGACGCAGAGATAGTATTCTGACGCTTTATATTTCATGGAGGTAATTATGGCAGGAGAAAAGAAATATTCGTTCATACAGGCAGCAGCGGCTGCCGGCATAGGCTTTGCAGCGGGATTCATAATGGGCGCTGCTGTAGTTGCTATCATTGACTATCGTGACGAAAAGCTCAGGGCTCTGAAAAAGCTGGAGCGAGATACAGACGAGAATTACTATTACTCAACTGACTGAATCTGAAAGGAGTGTTTTACAATGTCAGGTCATTCAAAATGGAATAATATCAAGAGAAAGAAAGAAGCTACAGACGCTGCCAAGGGTAAGATCTTTACCAAGATAGGCAGAGAGATCACTGTAGTAGTGCGTGAGGGCGGCCCTGATCCCAACAACAACTCAAAGCTCCGTGATCTTATCGCCAAGGCAAAGGCAAACAATGTCCCCAATGACAACATCGACAGAGTTATCAAGAAGGCAGCCGGCGGTGAGGACAAGAACAACTATGAGAATATCACCTACGAGGGATACGGTCCCAACGGTGTTGCAGTTATCGTAGAGTGTCTTACAGACAACAGAAACCGTACCGCAGGAGACATCCGCCATTACTTTGATAAATTCGGCGGAAATCTCGGAACAGTCGGCTGTGTATCCTTCATGTTCAGCACAAAGGGTATCGTTGTACTGGAGAATACAGGCCTTGATGAAGATAAGGTAATGGAGGACGTATTCGAGTGCGGCGGCGATGATTTCGATATAAACGAGGAGACAGCAGAGATCGAGTGTGCTCCGGAGAATGTGAGCGCAGTACGTGAGGCACTTACAGCAAAGGGATATAACGTTATTTCCGCAGAGGCTGAGAAGGTGCCTGCAAACTACACCACTCTCACTGACGAGGATCAGATCAAGAAGATGAATCTGCTTCTTGAGCATCTTGAGGATAACGACGACGTACAGAACGTATATCACAACTGGGATATGCCAGAGGAAGAATAATCTGAGCGAGGGCGCACTCTGTGCGCCCTGTATTATGATATGGAGGTCAGATATGGCTATAGAGATCACAAAGGTAAAGTACCTGCCTGAACTGAGGCAGGTGGCAGAGCTTGCCGATAAGATATGGCATGAGTGTTTTCCCGGCATCATAAGTGAGGGACAGATAGACTATATGGTAGAGAAATTCCAGTCACTTGAAGCTATGATAGAGCAGGTAGAGTCACAGGGGTATACGTATCTTGCGGTAAGGGATGACGGTGATCTCTGCGGATACATAGCAATAAAGCCCGAATCTGACAACCGTCTTTTTCTCAGCAAGCTCTATCTGAGGAAGGACAGGCGAGGCAGGGGTATCGCATCGGCAATGCTGAAGAGAGTGGCTGAAGAAGCAAGGAAATACGGCAAGAACGCTGTATATCTCACAGTGAACAAACACAACGACCATGCTGTGAAGGTATACAAAAAGACCGGCTTCACCGTGAAAGATACTGCAGTTACGGACATAGGAAGCGGTTATGTCATGGATGATTATATCATGGAGTACCGTCTCACGAAGGAATGATAACGAGAGAGCCTGAATACAATAGACTGACCGAACCTGATTGGAGTGAAATGAATGAGTATTGCAGACGTGGTGCTGCTTTCAGTAGGTCTTGCCATGGACGCTTTTTCAGTGGCTGTGTGCAAGGGACTTAGTATGAAGAAAATAAACTACAGTGCAGCGGTGCTGATAGCTTTGTTCTTCGGCGTGTTCCAGGGAGTAATGCCGCTTATCGGCTATTTCCTCGGCAGCCGGTTTACGGGCTATATCTCCGCAGTCGATCACTGGATAGCATTTATCCTGCTGGGAATAATCGGCGGAAAGATGATATGGGAGGTCTTTCATGAGGATGATGATGACGGAGAAGTCAGGGAATTCCGCCTTGACATCCGGGAGCTGCTCCTTCTTGCCGTTGCTACGAGCATCGACGCCCTTGCAGTAGGAGTTGTCTTTGCAGCAAAGGGTGCGGAGATAGCTTCGTCAGTGCTTACAATAGGTGCGATAACGGCAGTACTGTCCTTTACCGGAGTTGCGCTGGGCAACCGATTCGGCAGCCATTTCGGCAAAAAGGCTGAGATCGCCGGAGGAGTTATACTGATACTGATAGGTTTGAAGATACTTCTTCAGGACCTTGGAATACTGCCGTAAAAAACTGAATATAATAAAATGCAGATACTTCATATGAAGTATCTGCATTTTTATAAGCTATCAACAGTATAGGATAAATGTGTAATTATCCAACGGTGAATTCTGACTGAACAGCAACGATATCGTCAGTGACGGTTCTTACTGTTATCTTGTAGATGTACTTTCCTGCCTGGAGTGAATTGAATGTAAGCAGATCATCGAATCTTGCCTTGAGGTCATAAGTAGTAGTGCCGGGCTTATCCTCACAGTACAGTATCTTTGTCTTGCCGTCAGCGCTGTAGACACCTCCGGATACCTGTCCGATGGTATGATTTGAACTGATGATGCCTCCGATCGAGAAAGGCTGACCGATGGTGAGCTTTCCGGTGGGAGCGATCTTTCCGGTAACAGCAACACTTGAAGCAGTCTGACCGTTTGCAGCAGTACTTCCGCCGCCGACAG